>NZ_BAOX01000155.1:0-11460 GCF_000813105.1 Rhodococcus sp. BS-15
TCCGCAGGCTCCACTCCCAGTCCCTGCTTCAGACCCGCATGCAGATCCTGCAGCGAGCGAACACCGATTCCGCCGGCGATACCGGCTTCGATGCCCTGCACCGCTGCCGACGCGCCCTGCACCGTGGTGATGCACGGAATGTTCTGCGCCACCGCGGCGCTCCGGATCTCGTACCCGTCGACGCGGGGGCCGGAGTTGCCGTACGGAGTATTGATCACCATGGCGATGTCACCGGCGAGTATCCGGTCGACGATGGTCCGCTCCCCCTCCGGCACGTCCTCGCCGGACTGCTTGTACACCTGCTCACATGTGATTCCGTTGCGTCGCAATACATCTGCGGTGCCCTCGGTCGCCAGAATCGTGAAGCCCAGATCCGCCAGTCGCTTCACCGGGAAGATCAGTGATCGCTTGTCCTTGTTGGCCACCGACACGAACACCGCGCCGCCCGTGGGCAACGAGCCGTACGCGGCGGTCTGACTCTTGGCGAAAGCGGTGCCGAAATCGAAGTCGATTCCCATCACCTCGCCGGTGGACTTCATCTCCGGGCTGAGCAGAGTGTCCACTCCGGTTCCGTCCGCGCGACGGAACCGGTTGAACGGCAACACCGCTTCCTTGACCGCGATCGGGGCGCCGGCCGGAACGGTGCCACCGTCCCCGGTCTCGGGCAGGATGCCTGCGGTCCGCAGCTCGGCGATGCTCTCCCCCAGCATCACTCGGGCGCAGGCCTTTGCGAGCTGTACGGCCGTCGCCTTGGAGACGAACGGAACAGTCCGGCTCGCACGCGGGTTGGCCTCGAGGACGTACAGGATGTCGTCCTTGAGTGCGTACTGCACGTTGAGCAGGCCGCGCACGCCGATGCCCTTCGCGAGAGCCTCGGTGGACCGGCGGACGTTCTCGATGTCGGTCTTGCCGAGCGTGATCGGCGGCAACGCGCACGCCGAGTCGCCGGAGTGGATACCGGCCTCCTCGATGTGTTCCATGATGCCGCCGATGTAGACCTCGCTACCGTCGCACAGTGCATCGACGTCGATCTCGACTGCATCTTCGAGGAATCGGTCTACCAGTACCGGACGGTCGTCCGAGATCTCCGTCGCGTTGGAGATGTACGTCGCGAGCGAGGCCTCGTCGTACACGATCTCCATGCCGCGTCCGCCGAGAACGTAGGACGGACGCACCAGCACCGGGTAACCGATTCCCGCGGCGATCTCACGAGCTCCGTCGAACGTCGTCGCGGTGCCGTACTTCGCTGCCGGCAGTCCGGCTGCGTCGAGCACCTTGCCGAATTCGCCCCGGTCCTCGGCGAGGTCGATGGCCTCGGGCGACGTTCCGACGATCGGGACGCCTGCGGCCTTCAGTCGCTTGGCGAGTCCGAGCGGGGTCTGTCCGCCGAGCTGGACGATGACGCCCCGCACCGTGCCCGACGCCGCCTCGGCCCGGTACACCTCGAGGACGTCCTCGAAGGTCAGTGGCTCGAAGTACAGGCGGTCTGCGGTGTCGTAGTCGGTGGAGACGGTTTCGGGGTTGCAGTTGACCATCACCGTCTCGTAGCCGGCTTCGGACAGTGTCTGCGCTGCGTGCACACAGCTGTAGTCGAATTCGATGCCCTGACCGATGCGGTTGGGACCCGAGCCGAGGATGAGCACCTTGGGGCGGTCCGGCTGCGGGGCCACTTCCGATTCGGCCTCGGGGTCGAGCTCGTAGGTGCCGTAGTGGTACGGGGTCTTGGCCTCGAACTCGGCAGCGCAGGTGTCGACCGTCTTGTAGACCGGATGCACACCGAGCTCGGTACGCAGCGCCCGCACACCGTCCTCACCGTCGAGTTCGGGACGCAGAGCCGCGATCTGGCGGTCGGACAGACCGTGATACTTCGCCTGCCGCAGCAGCGCCTCGTCGAATTCGGCCGCCTCGCGAACCTGAACGCCGAGTTCGTGGATCTGCTGGAACTGATCCAGGAACCACGGGTCGATCTTGGTCGCCTCGAAGAGCTGCTCGAGGGTGGCGCCCATCGCGAACGCCTTCTCGATTCCGTACATCCGACCGTCCTGAGGAACGGATAGGTCCTGCAACAGCGCGTCGAGGCTCTCGGCCTCGACCTCGGGGCCGGTCCAGTAACCCGCGCGCTTGGTTTCGAGCGAACGCATCACCTTGCCGAAGGCCTCGGTGAAGTTGCGGCCGATCGACATCGCCTCACCGACGGACTTCATCGTCGTGGTCAGCGTGCCGTCGGCACCGGGGAACTTCTCGAACGCGAACCGCGGTGCCTTGACGACCACGTAGTCCAGGGTCGGCTCGAAGCAGGCCGGGGTCTCGCGGGTGATGTCGTTGACGATCTCGTCGAGGGTGTAACCGATGGCCAGCTTGGCGGCCATCTTCGCGATCGGGTAACCGGTCGCCTTCGAAGCCAGCGCCGACGAGCGAGACACCCGCGGGTTCATCTCGATGACGACGAGACGCCCGTCCGCCGGGTCCATCGCGAACTGGATGTTGCAGCCGCCGGTATCGACGCCCACCTCACGCAGGATGTCGATGGAGAGGTCGCGCATCTTCTGGTATTCGCGGTCGGTCAGCGTCATGGCCGGGGCGACGGTCACCGAGTCGCCGGTGTGCACGCCCACGGGGTCCACGTTCTCGATGGAACACACGATGACCACGTTGTCGCGGCCGTCGCGCATCAGCTCGAGCTCGTATTCCTTCCAGCCGAGGATGGACTCCTCGATGAGGACGTTCGCCGTCGGCGAGGCCGCCAGCCCGCCGCCCGCGATCCGGGTCAGGTCCTCGTCGTTGTAGGCCAGTCCCGAACCGAGACCGCCCATGGTGAACGACGGCCGGACCACGACCGGGAAGCCGAGCTCGGCGACGGTCTCGCGGACCTCGTCCATCGTGTAGCAGACGGCAGACTTCGCGGACTCGCCACCGACCTTGGCGACGATGTCCTTGAACTTCTGCCGATCCTCGCCGCGCTGGATGGCGTCGAAGTCGGCACCGATCAGCTCGACGCCGTACTTGGTGAGAATTCCCTGATCGTGCAGTGCGACAGCGGCATTGAGCGCCGTCTGTCCACCGAGGGTGGCGAGCACGGCCTGGATGGGATGACCCTGCTCGGCTTCGCGGGCGAAGATCTTCTCGATGAATTCCGCCGTGATCGGCTCGACGTAGGTGGCGTCGGCGAACTCGGGGTCGGTCATGATCGTCGCGGGGTTGGAGTTGACGAGGCTGACACGCAGTCCTTCCTCGCGCAGCACTCGGCAGGCCTGGGTGCCGGAGTAGTCGAACTCACAGGCCTGACCGATGACGATCGGGCCGGATCCGATGACCAGGACGTGGTTCAGGTCTGTGCGGCGTGGCATTACTTCTTCTCCTGAAGGACGCTGGTGAAACGGTCGAAGAGGTAGGCGGCGTCGTGTGGACCGGCCGCGGCCTCGGGGTGGTACTGCACGGAGAAGGCGCTGCCGCCGATCAACTCGACGCCCTCGACGGTGCCGTCGTTGGCGCAGGTATGGCTGATGCGGGCTCGGCCGAAGTCGGTGTCGAACTCCTCGCCCGCTTCGCCTTCGAGTGCGAATCCGTGGTTCTGCGCGGTGATCGCGATACGGCCGGTGGTGTGCTCGATGACCGGGATGTTCATGCCGCGGTGGCCGAACTTCATCTTGTAGGTGCCACGGCCCAGTGCGCGTCCGAAGATCTGGTTGCCGAAGCAGATACCGAACAGCGGAAGCTCACGTTCGAGTACCTGCCTGGTCAACGCGACGCTGGTGTCGGCCGTGGCCGGGTCGCCTGGTCCGTTGGACAGGAAGACGCCGTCCGGGTTCAGTTCCAGAACCTGCTCGATGGTGGTGTTCGAGGGCACCACGTGCACGCGGATGCCGCGCTCGGCGAACATCCGCGGAGTGTTGGTCTTGATACCGAGATCGACTGCGACGACGGTGAATCGAGCATCGCCGGCCGGCTCGATGGTGTAGCCGGCTCCGGTGGTCACCTCGCCGGCGAGGTCCGCACCGAGCATCGACGGCTGACCGACCACCTGCTCGAGCATCTCGTCCGAGGTGCCGAGTGCGTCGCCGGAGAACACTCCCGCTCGCATCGAGCCGCGGGTGCGCAGGTGCCGTACGAGGGCGCGCGTGTCGATTCCGGCGATGCCCACGACGTTCTGGGCCTCGAGCTGATCCTGCAGAGTTCCGGTCGAGCGCCAACTCGAGGTGCGGCGCGCCGGATCTCGCACGACGTAGCCGGCGACCCAGATCTTGTTGGGATCCTGGGCGCTGGCGGCTTCACCGTCCTCTTGGTTCCAGCCGGTGTTACCGATCTGGGGCGCGGTCGCGACGACGATCTGTCGGTGATAGCTCGGGTCGGTGAGGGTCTCCTGGTACCCGGTCATTCCGGTGCAGAACACGGCCTCCCCGAGGGTGCGCCCCTGTGCGCCGAATGTGGTGCCGCGGAATGTCCGGCCGTCCTCCAGAACAAGAACTGCGCTGCTCACGCGGTTTCCTCCTTGGTTTCTCCGGTGGAACTCGCTGTCCACACCGGGTAGATCTGCTTGTCGTCGGCCCGGAAGCCGGTGTCTATCTCGGTCCCCGTCGGGA
The DNA here is from genome assembly GCF_000813105.1 of Rhodococcus sp. BS-15. Lineage (NCBI taxonomy): Bacteria > Bacillati > Actinomycetota > Actinomycetes > Mycobacteriales > Nocardiaceae > Rhodococcus > Rhodococcus sp. BS-15. Next base: position 4,581 of record NZ_BAOX01000155.1, read on the forward strand.
GCTCCCAGCGAATGACCAGGAGCCCGTCCTTGGTCATGACCTTGCCTGCCAACCCGCGTTCGGTGCGGATCGCGCGGATCGATTCCGTCGGAATCCAGATGGGAGATTCTCCGTCTCGATCGAGCAGAATGCCCTTCTCGTATCGCGACAGTTCACCGGTGGCGCGGTGGCCGATGTCTCCGACGGCGATGCGGTCCTGCCAGCTCGGCGCGATGGTGCTGCCGACGTACAGGCCGGTGCTGGGCTCGATGTGGGTGGCACCCAGGTTCTCGGGCACGCCGGGGAAGTCACCGATTCGCTCTTCCTGGCGCTTCTGCCGTCCTCGCCAACCCCAGAAGATCAGCGCGATCATCAGCGCCCAGAACAGGATGAATCCGATGACGATGAGAACTCTGTCCACGGCTCTACTCTCCCGCTCTGTTCGCCACGACTCCGCCGCGGACGGTGATTCGTCCGCGCAACACCGTCGTGGTCACCTTCGAGGAGAAGGTCATGTCCTCGAACGGCGTGTTGTGTGCGACGCTGGCCAGCTTCTTGCCCGAGACCGTCCAGCTCGCATTCGGGTCCACCAGCGTGAGGTTGGCGATCTCGCCGACCTCGACAGGCCGTCCCTGATCGGCCAATCCGACGATCTGTGCGGGACGCTCGCTCATCACCCGCGCCACGCCGCGCCAATCGAGCAGTCCCGGGGTCACCATCGTGTCGACGACGATGGACAGTGCGGTTTCGAGCCCGAGCATTCCGGGACGGGCGATCGAGAACTCACAGCACTTGTCCTGCTCGGCATGCGGAGCGTGATCGGTTGCCACACAATCGATCACACCGTCGGCCAAGCCCTTGCGCAGGGCGTCGACATCGGACTTCTCGCGCAGTGGCGGGTTCACCTTGTTGATCGCGTCGTACGTCTCGAGCCGCGAATCGTCGAGCAGCAGGTGATGCGGGGTGACCTCGGCGGTGATCGAAATGCCCTGTCCGCGTGCCCATTTCATCAACTCGACGGTTCCCGCGGTGGATGCATGGCAGATGTGCACCCGCGCACCCGCGTCACGGGCGAGCAGGGCGTCGCGTGCCACGATCGATTCCTCTGCCGCGCGTGGCCAACCGGCCAGTCCGAGACGCGCCGCAGTGGGCCCCTCGTGTGCGACGGAACCGACGGTGAGCCTGGGCTCCTCGGCGTGCTGAGCGATGAGTACACCGAGCGAACTCGAGTACTCCAGTGCCCGACGCATGATCAGTGGATCGTCGACGCAGTGGCCGTCGTCGGAGAACATCTTCACCCGGCCGATTCCCGCTGCCATCGTGGCCATCTCGGCGAGCTGCTTGCCCTTCAATCCGACGGTGATCGCTCCGACCGGGTGGACGTCGACGAGGCCGACTTCCTGTCCCCGACGCCACACGTGATCGGTGACCACCACCGAGTCGGCGACCGGATCGGTGTTCGCCATCGCGAACACTGCGGTGTACCCGCCCAGAGCGGCTGCGGCCGAACCGGATTCGATCGTTTCGGTGTCCTCGCGGCCCGGCTCGCGCAGGTGCGTGTGCATGTCGACGAATCCGGGCAGCAGAATTTGGCCGTGGGCATCGACGACCTCGGCACCGTCGGCGTCGAGGTCCGAGCCGATTCCGGCGATCTCCTCACCGGTGATCAGGACGTCGGTTTCGGGGCCCTCGCCGTACAGCACCACGCCGCGGAGTAGGACCGAGGTCGCAGGTGCGTTCACGACGCACCCCCGTCCGAACCGACCAGCAATCGGAACAGCACCGCCATCCGCACGTGAACTCCATTCGTAACCTGTTGCAGAACTGCAGTTTTCGGAGAATCGGCCACCGAGGATGCGATCTCCATTCCGCGCAGCATCGGACCCGGGTGCAGTACGACGGCATGCTCGGGCAGCAGGTCGAGCCTGCGCTGCGAGAGCCCGTACGTGATCGAGTACTCGCGAGCGGAGGGGAAGAACCCGCCGTTCATTCGCTCGGCCTGCACTCGGAGCATCAGCACCGCATCCAGACCGGGCAGTTCGGCGTCGATGTCGTGCGAGACCCGCACCGGCCAGCCGGTCACTCCGACGGGCAGCAGGTCGGTGGTGCGATCAGCACCACCTCGGCACCGAGCTTGGCCAGCAGGATCGCGTTCGAGCGCGCCACCCGGCTGTGCAGGATGTCGCCGACGATCGCCACCCGACGGCCGGCGATGTCGCCGAGTCGTTGGCGAACCGTCAGGGCGTCGAGCAGCGCCTGGGTGGGGTGTTCGTGGGTGCCGTCGCCGGCATTGATCACCGCGGGGCCGCCACCAGGAGTGGAGTCTGCGGAATGACCATCGAGGCCAGCGCCCTGATCGGCGGTCCACTGGGCGATCTGGTGTGCGGCACCGGACGCCGGGTGTCTGACTATGAGCGCATCGGCACCTGCGGCGCGCAGCGTCATCGCGGTGTCGCGGAGCGACTCTCCCTTCGACACAGACGAGCTGCTGGCGCTGACGTTGATGACGTCGGCGCTCATCCACTTTCCTGCCACCTCGAACGAGACGCGGGTGCGCGTCGAGTTCTCGAAGAACACCGTCATGATGGTGCGTCCGCGCAGGGTCGGGAGTTTCTTGACTTCGCGGCCGAGAAGCGCTTGCTCGAATCGTTCGGCTTCGTCGAGAAGCTCGGTGGCCGATTCGGCCGTCAGGTCGGCGACCGAGAGCAAGTGCTTCATCGAGCGGATCCTCCCTCGGACAGGCTGACCCCGTCGCGGCCGTCGTGTTCGGAGAGCAGCACCGACACGTCCTCGGTGCGCGCTGTGGGGACGTTCTTGCGACGTAGTCCGCACGAAGCGGAAGCTCGCGGTGGCCGCGGTCGATCAGGACCGCGAGTTGTACGGCTCGGGGGCGGCCGAGATCACGCAGGGCGTCGAGCGCGGACCGCACGGTTCGCCCGGAGAACAGCACGTCGTCGACCAGTACCACGAGTGCGTCGTCGACACCGCCCGTCGGCACCGACGTGCGTTCGAGCGGACGGTGCGGCTTGTTCCGCAGATCGTCGCGGTAGAGGGTGATGTCGAGGGACCCGAGCGGAGGACGCACGCCCGAGAAGGCCTCGATACGTTCGACGAGTCGTTCCGCCAACGTGGTCCCGCGAGTGGGAATGCCGAGTAGCACCACGCGCGGCGAGTCTGCGGCGTCGAGGGCCGTCTTCTCGATGATCTGATGGGCCATGCGGGAGATGGTGCGTCCCACATCGGCCGAGGACAGCAACTCGCGAACGGCGGGGTTCGCGGACGAGCTTTCGGGCGCAGGCAAACTACGACCTCCTTCTCCGCCTCTCTGGACGGATCGTTAAAGGATGTCTGACAACAGCTGCATAGAGCCTAGCAACGCTCTGCGAACCGCGACCAGCAGGCTCGCAGAGCGTTCGGTCACACGAGCGTCGACGGTCCGATCACTGCTCGGCGTCGACCGACGGTTCGCCGGACTGCGTACGGCTCGAGACCGCGGCGGCCGCGGCGCGTACCTGCGGCGCGACCAGGACGATCTGACCGAGCACGCCGTTGACGAAGCCGGGCGAATCGTCGGTGGACAGCTGTTTGGCCAGCTCGACGGCTTCGTCGACGGCGACGACGGGTGGCACGTCGGTGGCGTGGAACAGCTCCCACACTGCGACGCGAAGGATGGCCCTGTCGACTGCAGGCAGACGGGTGAGCGTCCAGTCCTTGAGGTGATCGGCGATCACTCCGTCGAGGCGATCGAGATTCTCGGCCACACCCTCGATCAACGTCTTGGTGTAGTCACTGACGGGAGCGATCGTGTCGTCGCCGCTTGCGAGTTCGATGCGCTCGGTGGTCAGATTCACCGGGTCGACGTTGCGCGCCTCCGCCTCGAACAGAAAGTCCACCGCACGCTTGCGGGCCTTGTGGCGCGCACCGAGCTTCTTCGCACCGGGGGCACCGTTCTGCGAGGCGGAGGATGTCGACTTGTTCGATGACACGTTAGGAGTTCACACGCCCGAGGTAGTTTCCGTCACGCGAGTCGACCTTGAGCTTGTCGCCGGTGTTGATGAACAGCGGCACCGAGATTTCGGCTCCGGTCTCGAGGGTCGCCGGCTTGGTGCCGCCGGTGGAGCGGTCGCCCTGCAGACCGGGATCGGTGTGCTTGACCTCGAGCTCGACCGTGACGGGAAGCTCTACGTACAGCGGCACGCCCTCGTGCATGGCAACCTGAACCCGGAGGTTCTCGAGCAGGAAGCGCGCGCCGTCACCGACGGTGGCTTCACCGATCGCTAGCTGGTCGTAGGTGTCGGCGTCCATGAACACGTAATCGCTACCGTCGTGGTAGAGGTACGTCATATCGCGACGGTCGACCGTTGCGGTCTCGACCTTCACACCGGCGTTGAACGTCTTGTCGACGACCTTGCCCGAGAGCACGTTCTTGAGCTTGGTCCGCACGAATGCGGGTCCCTTGCCGGGCTTGACGTGCTGGAATTCGATGATCGACCACAGCTGGTTCTCCAGGTTGAGAACCAGTCCGTTCTTGAAATCGCTGGTGGAAGCCACTTGCTTCGGGTCTCCTCAATCGTTTGTGCGCGTGACGCGCCGTCGGTCACGGGCTTGGATTCGCTCCCGCCCGCGCGCTAGACGGACGTGAGTTCCTTGCTTGTCAGGGTGAGCAGTTCCGGACCCCCGTCGCGAACGACGAGTGTGTCCTCGATCCGAACGCCGCCGCGACCGGAGAAGTAGACACCCGGCTCGACGGTGACCGCTGCACCGCTCAGCAGTGTACCGGTGCTCGTCTTCGCGATTCCCGGCGCTTCGTGGATTTCCAGGCCGACGCCGTGGCCGAGCCCGTGGAGGAAGTACTCCCCGTACCCTGCGTCCTCGATCACCGATCGCGACGCGGCGTCGACCGAGGCGGTGGTCACTCCCGGTGCCAGAGCCTCTCGACCTGCCGTCTGGGACCGCTGCACCAGCTCGTACAGATCGCGCTGCCACTGCGCGGGAGTCCCGATCACGAAGGTCCGAGTCATGTCCGAGTGGTAACCGCCGACGAGTGCACCGAAGTCGAGCTTGACGAAGTCGCCGTCGGCCAGCACCGCATCGGTGGGCCGGTGATGCGGGACCGCGGAGTTGGCCCCCGCAGCGACGATGGTCTCGAACGAGATCGCATCGGCACCGTGATCGAGCATCGACGACTCCAGCTCGCGCGCGACCTCACGCTCGGTCCGACCGGCACGGATGCCGCCCCCACCGATCAACCGAGCCAGGGCGTCGTCGGCGGCCCGGCAGGCGTCCCTGAGCAACCCCACCTCGAACTCGTCCTTGACCATGCGCAGCGATTCCACGACACCCGGTGCGCGCACCAACTCCACAGCGCCGTCGAGCTCGGACCACGCGCGATGAGCGTCGACGGTCACCACGTGGCTCTCGAAACCGACCCGGCCGCCACGCCCCGACACACCCGATCGAAGCAGGTGGATCGCCGAGGCCCGGTCGATCTCGGCCCGCAGATCCGGCACCTGCTCGGCCACCTGAGTGACGTACCGACCGTCGGTGCAGATGACCGTCCGATCCTCGTCACCGGCCGAATCGGTCGCCGAGACCAGCAATGCGGCGTTCGACCCGGTGAAGCCCGTCAGATATCGGACGTTGAGAAGATCGGTGATCAACATCGAATCGAGTGCGTCGGCGGCCAACAGTTCTCGTAGGGCACCACGACGGGCACCGAAATCGGCAGGCATGCCGTCGACATTACCGGTCGTTCCATGGGCTCCTTTTCACTCGACCGGGTCACCGAAGTTGTGGGCCCCGACACACGAAGTTCGACGTGCGGATATGCTGTGCCGCATGACTGGGTGGGCAGTGCGTGGCATATGTATGGGGTTGTTCAATGTCGTCGTTCGACTGCTGCTGGGGGCAGCAGTATCGATGTGGCCGCTGAGCGGATCGGCACTGCGCTGGGTGGCATACGCCCTCGTGCTGCTCGTCATCATCGTGTGGGCCGGCATCGACGGAATCCGCGACCGACGCAAGCATCCTGACCCCGACGACGGCGAGGACCTGACCATGGTCTGGCTCAAAGCCGCTGTGGTCGGTGGACTCCTCGGAGGTCTCCTGAGCTGGATCGTCGACTTCTTCGTCGACTTCAGCCTGGGTCAGAACGGTCTGGTCTTCGAGCTGACGTCCGGAGCCGCGTTCACCATTCTCACCATCTTCATCGCCGCCAGCGTCGCGGTGTTCGTGGGAAGACAGATCGTCAACCGCGAGGCCAAGAAGAAGTTGGCCACGTCGGACGCCGAACGAGCGCACGACCGCCAGCTGGTCAACGCAGGCCAGGAGAACCGGTCGAGTCAGGCCGAAACTGCGCGGTCGGAAACTCCGCAATCAGAAACTCAGTGGGCCTCCGAGCACGGCGAAGCCGACACCGAGGTGTTCTCGGCGGTGGACGCAGACGGCAAGCCACGGCTGGACGAGCGCGGTCGTCACGGCAGCGCCGACGGTTCCTGACTCCCTCACATCGGCCTACGGGCGGTGATCGACGCTGTGCGCGTCGATCACCGCCCGTTCTTCGTTCGAACCCGAGTCGCCTCTCACGGGTCACAACAGGATGGCCGACCCACCTGCGGCCGGGGCCTCGCGGCCGACCGCCGAGAATGCGGCGACGAGCAGTGCCGGATCCGGACCCTCGAGCGTCCTGGCTTGGCCAGACCGTCCAGAACCACGAACCGCAGCAACCCGGCACGGTTCTTCTTGTCCGTCTGCATGCCCTTGAGCAGATCCGAGAACGCGTGCTCGTCGTAGGTGACCGGCAAGCCGACCGATTCGAGAATCGAACGGTGGCGGTCGGCAGTTGCGTCGTCCAGGCGGCCGGCCAGGCGGCCCAGCTCGGCGGCGAACACCAGACCGACCG
>NZ_BAOX01000154.1:0-11507 GCF_000813105.1 Rhodococcus sp. BS-15
GAAGCCGAGGCCACCGAGAACGATGGCGATGAGGAAGCCGGTGAAGCCGCCTGCCGCTGCGGCGATGGCCAGCAGAAGTCCCACGAACAAACCGATGGTTGCAGTGGTCATGGTCTTGATCTCCACTCAGAGTTCGAAGTAGTTGCGTCTGGTGACGCGTTTGCGGATGCGAGCGATCCGCTTGGGAAGTGTGCGTAGGGGGGACGGAATCGAGGACGCGCGGAATGCCGTCGGTGCACTCGCTGCGTTGACAGGGGTCGAGGGCAGTACAGCGAATCTTCGATCGACAGCGGCGAGCTCGGCCATGTACCGGGCCGGATCTCCACCGATGTCGGGGTGGTGTTCGCGTGCCACAGCGCGCCGAGCCGCCTTGTACGCGGCGGCTCGGTCGTGCGCTGCATGCTCGTTCACCTGGTCAGACTCGCACAATGTCCTCGACGGTGACGTGCACGGGCCCGTCGACCATCGCCGCAACTGTGCGACGCACGGCATCGGCGGTCTCGCGGACCGCTACCCCGAATTCGAGAGTGACGTGAACCTCGGTTCCGTTCTCCCCGATTCGGATGCCGGCGATCCTGCGTCCGGGTAGGTACGTAGCGGCTTCGCCGAACATGCCGCCGTGCAGCCCGACGACACCGTCGATCGCCAGAACGGCGTCGGCGATGTCCTCGGACCTGTCACGCTCCGTCATGTGCGGATCGGTCACTGCACTCGGGTGGTGGCGGGCTCGGTGGTGGTGTCGTCGTCCTCGGAGCCGTCGTCGAGGAAGATGTCGTGGACGACGATGTTGACCTCGGTGACCTCGAGTCCGGTCATACGCTCGACGGCATTGATGACGTTGCGACGGATGCCTGCTGCGAGATCTGCGATCGACACTCCGTAGTCGGCGACGATGTCGATGTCAACGGCTGCCTGACGCTCGCCGACCTCGACCGAGACGCCCTGCGACTGGTTGACGCGGGCACCGGGGATGCGCTCGCGGAGTGCACCGATCGCGCGGCTTGCTCCGCCGCCGACTGCATGCACTCCTTGGACCTCACGGGTGGCGATGCCGGCGATCTTGGAGACGACGGTATCGGCAATGGTGGTGCGACCCTGCGAGCTGACGAGCACGGAGTCCGACTTGGTGGTGATGTCGGTCTTGCCTTCGCCTGCTGCCGATACGGTTGCCTTGTTGTCCGTCGTGGAGCTCATTGAATGCCTCTCTTCGTCGTTTTGTCTCGTGCAGAGTGTGTGTCAGGAGTTGGTCGTAGCTCGATGACCGAAACGCACGTCCGGATAAAGTGACCTACGTCATAGATTACGTCCGCTGGTAAACCGGTATCGAAGACATGCGTGATCGATGACCGCTACGTGAACTGGGGGCCCGATGGAGTGGGTTGAGGCATCGGACCGCGTACTCGTCGGCGCAGCCGCGCTCGGCGAGACGGATGCGTTCGAGGAGATCGTCCGGCGCTACGGCCCGGAGATGTTCCGGTACGCGCGCAACATGCTGTCCGATCAGGGTGCGGCCGAGGAGGTGGTGCAGGACTCCTTCGTCGCAGCGTGGAAGGGTCTGGACAACTTTCGAGGGGACTCGGCGTTGAGGACGTGGCTGTTCTCGCTGGTCTCGCACAAGGTGGTCGATCACCGGCGACGGCGTAGCGTGCCTCCTGCGGAGGACTGGGTGTTCGAGCGCAAGAGCACCGGCGCGGGCAGCGATCCGGAAGCGGACGTCGAGGCCGACAGCTTCATGGCCGAGCTCGGAGTCGCACTGGCCGAATTGCCCTACCGTCAGCGAGCCTGCTGGCTGCTCCGCGAGGTCGAGGGCCTGACTCACCCCGAGATCGGCGCGATCCTGACGTTGTCCGCAGGAGCGGTACGCGGTCAGTTGACCAGAGCACGAGCAACATTGAGCGAAAGGTTGGCAACATGGCGAACCCAGTAGAGCCGGATTCGGTTCTCGCGCGTGCTGCCACCGAACTTCGGGACGCACCGCAGGAACCCACTTGGGTGGACATCAGCTCGTCCATCATCGCGAAGGTACGCAACACCACTCGGCGTACGTGGCCCATCGACAGCGCCTTCCCTCCCGGTTCAGAAGCCGGGACCGGTGACACGCTGAAGATCAGCGACCACATCGTCAAGACGACGCTTCGGCGCGCCCTCGCGGGCGTTCACGGCGCACAACCGACCGAGATCGACCTCCACCTCGACGACCATGCCTGCATCGGCCTGTTCATCGCGGTGATCGGGGTGTACGGCGTCGATCTGCAGGCCGCGGGCGACGAGCTCGCGCGTATCGCGATCGATGTCGTGACGGATCTGCTGGGTGCCACCCTGGATCGCGACGTCGTCGAGGTACGCGTCGACGACATCGAAGAGCGGTAGGCGTAAATATTGCGTCATAGCCGCTGGTTGGCGGCGTAAGAAAGCGTAAGGAAGCCGGCTGTGGCCGGTGGCGGGATTCAGGATCGAGCAATGACCGAATTGCTCTGTCTCGCGGTGGCCGCGTTCGTCGCGGTGTACCTGTTCGTCGCTCTCCTCGACCCGGAGAGGTCCTGACGTGGTTGGGTTCTTCCAAATCTGCGCTGTGATAGTCGTCCTGGCGGCTGCCTATGTGCCACTCGGCGACTACATGGCCCGTGTCTACACGCGCACTCGGGATTCGAGTGTCGAACGAATTCTGTACCGCATCGCGAGGGTCGATCCGGACTCCGAGCAGACCTGGGTTGGCTACTCCACCAGCGTCATCGGGTTCTCGGTCGTCAGTGTGGTGTTCCTCTTTCTGCTGCAGCGCATCCAAGGCGTGTTGCCCCTCAACGGTGGCCTGTCCGGGGTGAGCCCGGCGATGGCGTTCAACACTGCGGCGTCGTTCGTCACCAATACGAACTGGCAGTCGTACACGCCCGAGACCACCATGTCGAACCTGACGCAGCCGTTGGGATTGGCAGTGCAGAACTTCCTCTCTGCTGCAGTCGGTATCGCAGTGGCGATCGCGGTCGTCAGAGGATTCGTCCGGGTTTCCACCGGCGGTGAACTGGGGAACTTCTGGGTGGATCTGATCCGCGGAACGCTACAAATTCTGTTGCCGCTCTCGCTGCTGGTGGCGGTAATTCTGCTCACCCAGGGCGTTGTGATGTCATTCTCCACGGGCTTCGCTTCCACCGGTCTGGACGGGCAGGCGGTGACCAACGCACTTGCACCCGTTGCCTCTCAGGAGGCGATCAAGGAGATCGGCACCAACGGCGGCGGCATTCTCGGAGCCAACTCTGCGCATCCGTTCGAGAATCCGACGCCGCTGTCGAACATCGTCGAGATCATTTCGCTGCTGCTGATCCCGGTGGCGCTCACCCGCACCTTCGGCACCATGATCGGCAACCGCAAGCAGGGTCTGACGCTGCTGGCCGTGATGGCGACGCTGTGGGCCACGATGTTGGCAGTGACGCTGTTCGCCGAGTCCCGTACCCGTGGGGTGGCCGCAACCGCCGCCGGCGCCATGATGGAGGGCAAAGAAGTCCGCTTCGGTATCCCGGCCTCGGCACTGTTCGCCGTCTCCACCACCGGAACGTCAACCGGCGCAGTCAATTCCGCGCACGACAGCATGTCTGCGCTCGGTGGCGGGACCGTTCTGCTGAACATGTTGTTCGGGGAGATCGCACCGGGTGGCGTCGGAACCGGTCTGTACGGGCTGTTGGTTCTCGCAGTCATCGCCGTGTTCGTCGGTGGCCTGCTCGTCGGGCGCACTCCCGAGTTCCTCGGCAAGAAACTGGGTCGACGCGCGATCACGATGGCCGCATTGTCGGTGCTGGTGATGCCGATCCTCGTTCTCGTCGGCACGTCCATCACCGTGATTCTCGAATCCACCACGAGCTACCAGGGCAATCCCGGCATCCACGGATTCACCGAGGTGCTCTACGCCTACGCCTCGGCGTCCAACAACAACGGCAGTGCCTTCGGCGGTCTGACGGTGACCAGCGACTGGTTCCAGATATCGCTCGGTATCGCGATGCTGCTGGGCCGTTTCCTGCCGATTGTCTTCGTGCTGGCGCTGGCGGGCTCGCTGGCGACGACCAAACGCAGCGCACCCAACGCAGGCACCCTCCCCACCGACGGGCCGTTGTTCGGCACTCTGCTGATCGGCACCGCGATTCTCGTCGCCGCTCTCACCTTCTTCCCCGCACTTGCTCTCGGACCCATAGCAGAGGCCATGCAATGAAACTCTCTCTCGCAACAGCGCTTCCGGGTGCGTTTCGTAAACTCGATCCGCGCCACCTGGCTCGTAACCCCGTGATGTTCGTCGTCTTTCTCGGCTCCGTCGTCACCACGGTGCTCTCGATCGCCGATCCGTCCGTGTTCGCGTGGTTCGTCACGGGTTGGCTGTGGTTCACGGTGCTCTTCGCCAACCTGGCCGAGTCCGTCGCCGAGGGCCGTGGCAAAGCGCAGGCCGCCAGCCTGCGCAAAGTGAAGCAGGACAGTGTTGCCCGACGACGATCCTCCTCCGGTGCCGAGTTCGTCATCACCGAGGTGGCCGGCTCGGACTTGAAGGTCGGTGACGAGGTGGTCGTCTCGGCCGGCGAGATCATCCCCGGCGATGGTGACGTCATCGAGGGCATCGCCAGCGTCGACGAATCGGCGATCACCGGCGAGTCGGCACCCGTGGTCCGCGAGTCGGGTGGCGACCGATCTGCGGTCACCGGCGGCACCATCGTGCTCTCCGACGAGATCGTCGTGAAAATCACTGCAGCGCAGGGCGAAACGTTCGTCGATCGGATGATCGCTCTCGTCGAGGGTGCGGCTCGGCAGAAGACGCCGAACGAGATCGCTTTGAACATCCTTCTCGCATCCCTCACGATCGTCTTCCTCTTCGCCGTGGTTGCCATCGGCCCGATGTCGAACTACGCAGGGCAGCAGCAGAATCCGATCCAGTTGATCGCGCTGCTGGTCTGCCTGATCCCCACGACCATCGGTGCGCTGCTCTCGGCCATCGGTATCGCGGGTATGGACCGGCTGGTGCAGCGCAACGTGCTCGCGATGTCCGGACGCGCCGTGGAGGCAGCGGGCGATATCGACACGTTGCTGATGGACAAGACCGGAACCATCACGTTCGGCAATCGTCGCGCCACCGGGCTGCATCCGGCCACGGGCGTCGACGCCGTCGAGTTGGCTCGTGCTGCTCGACTGTCCTCACTCGCCGACGGCACTCCCGAGGGGCGCAGCATCGTCGAACTCGTCGAACGCGACTTCGAGACCATTGCCGCGGAAGCCGATGCACGTGGTGAGTTCGTCGCATTCACAGCGCAGACACGAATGAGCGGCCTCGACCTGCCGGGCATCGAGATCCGCAAGGGCGCAGCAGATTCGGTCCAGGGCTGGATCCGTGAGGGCGGCGGCAGCGTCGACTCGAACAGCACGGCGAATCTCGACGCCACCGTGCACGACATCGCCCAGAACGGTGGCACACCACTGGTCGTCGCAGTACGCGAAACCGGGAAAGCTGCCCGCGCTCTCGGTGTCATCGAACTCTCGGATGTGGTGAAGCCCGGAATTGCAGAACGGTTCGGTCAGCTTCGGGCCATGGGCATTCGAACGGTGATGGTGACCGGCGACAATCCACTCACCGCCAGGGCCATCGCCGCCGAGGCCGGGGTGGACGACTACCTGGCCGAGGCAACCCCGGAGGACAAGCTCACGCTCATCCGGAAGGAGCAGGAAGGCGGACGGCTGGTCGCGATGACCGGCGACGGCACCAACGACGCCCCGGCTCTGGCGCAGGCCGACGTCGGTGTCGCGATGAACACCGGCACCTCTGCGGCCAAGGAAGCCGGCAACATGGTCGACCTCGATTCCGATCCCACCAAACTGATCGAGATCGTCGAGATCGGCAAGCAGCTGCTCATCACCCGCGGAGCATTGACGACCTTCTCGATGGCCAACGACCTGGCGAAGTACTTCGCGATTCTGCCGGCCATGTTCAGTACCGTCTATCCGCAGCTCGGTGGACTGAACATCATGCGTCTGGCGACGCCCGAATCGGCCATCCTGTCCGCGGTGATCTTCAACGCGCTGGTGATCGTCGTTCTCATTCCGTTGGCACTGAAAGGCGTTCGCTACACACCGGCCTCGGCGTCGGCGTTGCTGCGAAGAAACCTGCTGGTATTCGGCGTCGGCGGCGTCATCAGTCCGTTCGTCGGTATCTGGCTCATCGACCTGCTCGTTCGACACATCCCAGGGATTGGCTGATCATGCGTTTCGTACAGAACTTCCTCCGCCAGGTCGTGGCAGGTTTCGCAGTGTTGCTGGCGCTGACGGTCATCCTCGGCATCGGGTACCCGGCCGTGGTCTGGGGTATCAGCCGCATCGGTACCGACTCCGCGGAGGGTTCGCCGCTGCGCGACGCGCAGGGCTGCGTCGTCGGAAGCTCGCTGATCGGCGTCGATCCGCAGGTCGCTCCGGGAGAGCCCGATCCGTACTTCCACACCCGCGTCACCGGCTCGGTGTCGGAGAACGACGCGTTCGCCATCAGTGATCCCGCCGCATCGGGGCCGAGCCACCAAGGACCGTCCAGTGAGATTCTCGCGTCGTTCATCGAGCAGCGGCGCACTGCGATCGCCGAGCGCGAAAGCGTCGACCCCTCCGCTGTTCCCCCGGACGCGGTGACCGGCTCCGGTTCGGGAGTCGACCCCGCGATCAGTCCGGAGTACGCCGCGTTGCAGGTACCGCGGGTCGCCGAGGTCAACGGCATGAGTGTCGGCGACGTCGAGGCTTTGGTCGCCGAGTACACCGCCGGACCGCAGTACGGTGTTCTCGGGGCGAAGGCGGTCAACGTGCCGGAGCTCAATGTGGCGCTGGGCTTGAGCAGCCCCTGCAGCTGAGACAGGAGAAGAGCCGTGCCGGATCGAGGTGAACTGCGCATCTATCTGGGCGCTGCGCGGGAGTCGGCAAGACGTTCGCGATGCTCGGTGAGGCGCACCGGCGTCAGGACAGGGGCTGCGATGTTGTTGCTGCTCTGGTCGAGACGCACGGCCGACAACGAACGATCGCCGCGCTCGACGGGATCGAGGTGGTACCACCTCGGCTCGTCGAGTACCGCGGGTCGCTGACGGAGGAACTCGATCTCGAGGCCGTGCTCGCGCGGCGGCCCCAGGTTGTCCTCGTCGACGAACTGGCACACACCAATACGCCGGGGGGCGAGCACGGTAAACGGTGGGAGGACGTCGAGGACCTGTTGAACGCAGGCATCAGTGTGATTTCGACGCTCAATGTGCAGCACCTGGAATCATTGAACGACGTGGTGCAGCAGATCACCGGGGTGCCGCAGCGAGAGACCGTACCGGACAGCGTGGTTCGCGGTGCCGACCAGGTGGAGTTGGTCGACATCACCCCCGAGGCGCTGCGCAGCAGATTGCGGCACGGGAACGTCTACGCCACCGAGAAGGTGGATGCGGCATTGAGCAACTACTTCCGGCGCGGCAATCTCACGGCGTTGCGTGAATTGGCGTTGCTGTGGATAGCCGACCAGGTCGATGCGGCACTGGTGAAGTACCGCAGCGAGAATCGCATCACCGACACCTGGGAGGCGCGTGAACGGGTGGTCGTCGCTGTGACCGGTGGCCCGGAATCGGAAACTTTGCTGCGGCGCGCGAGCCGCATCGCCTCCAAATCCAGCGCAGAGTTGATGGTGCTGCACATCGTTCGCGGCGACGGGCTGATGGGTGTCTCGGCACCGCAGATGGGTTCGGTGCGCAAGCTCGCCGCCGGGCTCGGTGCGAGCGTGCACAGTGTGGTCGGTGACGACGTCCCGACGACGCTGCTCGACTTCGCTCGCGGGGTCAATGCGACTCAGTTGGTGATCGGTACCTCGAGACGGTCTCGGGTCGCGCGGATTCTCGACGAGGGCATCGGCGCTGCAGTGGTGCAGAATTCCGGAAAAATCGACGTACACATGGTCACTCACGACGAGCGGGCGCGGCGTTGGCGACTTCAGGTCGACGCAGGCCGACGTCGGATTCTCGCGTGGATCGCCGCGGTTGTCGTCCCGTGTGTGGCAGCGGTGGTGCTCGATTGGGTCGGGCCGAACTTCGGTCCGAGCGGGGAGAGCGCACTGTTCTTCATGGTCGTGCTGTGTGTCGCACTGCTGGGAGGTGTTGCGCCTGCGGCACTGTCGGCGCTGATCGCCGGGTTCCTGCTGAACTACTTCTTCACTGCGCCCCTGTACAGCCTCACGATCGCAGAACCGGAGAACTTCGTCGTCGCCGTCGTCCTGCTGCTCGTGTCCATCGCAGTCGCAGCCCTGGTGGACGCTGCTGCGCGGCGGACTCGGCAAGCTCGACGAGCATCACAGGAGGCCGAGTTGCTGACTCTCTTCGCCGGATCCGTCCTTCGGGGGGCAGATCTGCCGGCGCTGCTCGAGCGTGCTCGCGAAACCTACAGCCAGGATGGAGTATCGCTGTGGGACAACGAGTCCGCCACAATCGTCGGCACCACGGGTGCCGGTGCCCCCGCGGACAAGGGCAGTGCCGACACCGAGATCGGCACCGGTGAGTTCACGCTGCTGCTCGCCGGCGACCGAACTCGAGCGCACGATCGACGAGTGCTCGCGGCCGTGGCCAACCAGGCTGCAGGCATGGTCCGGCAGGCTCGGCTCGCCGAGGAAGCCAGCCGCGCCAACGCGCTCGCCGAGGCCGATGCGTTGCGTCGGGCATTGCTCTCGGCCGTCAGCCACGATTTACGGACGCCACTGTCTGCGGTGAAAGCGGCGTCCTCGTCCCTGCGCAGCACCGACGTTCAGTTCTCTGCGGAGGACACCGAGGAATTGCTCGCCACCATCGACGAATCGGCCGATCAGCTGACGGCTCTGGTGAGCAACTTGCTCGACTCCTCGAGGTTGCAGGCAGGTGTGGTGCACCCGAGTCTGCGCCCGGTCTTCGTCGACGACGTTCTGGGCGGCGCATTGATCGGAGCCGACGATCGGGTCCGGGTCGAGGTGGGTGATGTCGAGGTATTGGCGGACCCGGGCCTGCTCGAGCGCGTGCTGGCGAACCTGGTGAACAACAGTGCCCGCTATGCGCCCGTCGGCGACATCACCGTCAGTGCCGCGGTAGCAGGCGATCGGGCGAGGATCTCCGTTGCCGACCACGGTCCCGGTATCGCCGAGGGTGCCGAGGAGACCATGTTCGATGCGTTCCAACGACTCGGCGATCGTGACAACTCCGTGGGCGTCGGGCTGGGGCTTTCGGTGGTGCGGGGATTCGTGCGTGCGATGGGCGGTACCGTCACGGCATCGAACACCGTCGGCGGCGGGCTGACGATGACGGTCGAGTTGAAGGCGGCGATCAGGTGAAGGTGCGGGCGCTTGTCGTCGACGACGAGCCGCAGATCGTGCGCGCGCTTCGAATCAATCTCAATGTCCGCGGGTTCGAGGTCGTCAGCGCTGCGACGGGTGGGGAGGCGCTGCGGGTGGCCGCGAACTTCCACCCCGACATCGTGATTCTCGATCTCGGCCTGCCCGACATCGACGGAATCGACGTTATCGCCGGTCTGCGTGGGTGGACCGACGTGCCGATTCTGGTGCTCTCGGCACGTACCGACTCGGCGGATACCGTCGAGGCCCTCGATGCCGGGGCGGACGACTTCGTGACAAAGCCGTTCGGTATGGACGAGTTGCTGGCGCGGTTGCGCGCCGCACTACGCCGCGGACCGCACTCCGTCGCCGACCCCGTTGTGGTCACCGAGGACTTCACCGTCGACCTCGCTACGAAAACCGTTGTGCGAGATGGTGTGGGCGTGCACCTGACCCGCACCGAGTGGGGTGTGCTCGAACTGCTGGTGCGCAACGAGGGCAAGCTGGTGTCGCAGAAGGACATACTGCGTACCGTGTGGGGACCCGGCCACGAGCGTGAAACGCACTATCTACGAATCTACCTCGGCCAACTGCGACAGAAACTCGAACGCGACCCGGCCTCCCCGGTGCACCTCATCACCGAAACCGGTATGGGCTACCGATTCGTGCCCTGAGCGCTACCCACGCTCGCAGCTATCCACCCAGTACCTCACCCTCGCGGCGGGGGTCGGCTCCACCGATCCAGCCGCCGTCGGTGCGCTGTAGTGCGCTCAGCCCACTGGACTGGTCGGCGACCGACACCTGATGGCCCATCTCGCGGAGCGCCGCGACCACCGGATCGTCCTCGCCCGAGACATTCGGGTGTTCACCGCCGTAGTTGGTCGACGGTGTGTTGGCCGCACCGAAGTCGACCATCGACACCGCCTGCTGAGGGTCCATGCCCCAATCGAGAAGTCCCACCAGTGTTTTGACGACGAACTGGATGATCACCGAGCCGCCGGGAGAGCCGGCCACCAGTGCCAGATCGCCGCGTACGCCGTCGTCGCCGCGATCGAAGACCAGCGTCGGGGCCATCGAGCTACGCGGACGCTTCCCCGGCTCGACGCGATTGGCCACCGGCGTACCGTCCTCGGCCACCGGTGATGCCGAGAAGTCGGTGAGCTGATTGTTGAGCAGGAAGCCGTCGACCATGTGGAACGAGCCGAAGGCAGACTCGACGGTTGTCGTCATCGATGCCGCGTTGCCCTGGCTGTCGACGACGGAGATGTGGCTGGTGCCGTACTCGGGATCGGTGGACGAGGCGAACTGCACCGGGCCGAAGTCGCCGGGCTGCGCTGTGCCCATCGACTTGCTCTCGTCGATCAGTCCTGCTCGCTCGCTGAGGTATTCGGGATCGAGCAGCGCATCGGGCGACCCGCCGGGCAGGGGGACGAAATCCGGATCGGCGACGTACTTGTCACGATCGGCGTAGGCCAGGCGCTCGGCCTCGGCGATCAGGTGCACACCCTCGGCCGTCGGGGTTCCGCCGTTGGCGTCCATTCCCGTCGGCGCGTATTGCGCCAGATCGAAGTTCGACAGGATCCCCATCGCCGACGCCACTGCGATACCGCCCGAGGACGGGCCGGGCATACCGCAGATGTCGTGGTCGCGGTACTCGGTGCACACGGCCGTGCGGGTCTTGGGCTCGTACGTGGCGAGATCCTCGAGCGTGATCTGTCCGGGGGTACGGCCCGCGGTGGTGTCGGCGGTCGCATCGACGATGGCCTGCGCGATATCACCGGTGTAGAAGGCGTCTGCACCGTCGGTTGCGATGGCGGAGAGCGTCTTCGACATCGCCGGGTTGTTCAGAACCGTCCCGGCCGGCTTGCCGGTGCCGTCCGGCTGCAGAAAGTACTCCTTGGACGCGGGGTCGAGGGCGAGCTTGGGTGCCGAGTCGGCAATGGACGACGCCATGCGCGGGCTGATCTCGATTCCGTTGTCGGCGAGGTCGATTGCGGGCTGGAAGAGCTCACCCCACTGCTTCGTGCCGTGATCGTCGTGGGCCTGCTCGAGCATGCGCAGCACTCCCGGAACGCCGATCGACCGCCCACTCGAACGGGCATCGGGTTGCGGCAGAGTGCGATTCACGTCGTCGATGTACCGCAGGTAGTCGCCGGTCGCGCTCATCGGGCGGTCTCGCGGCCGC
>NZ_BAOX01000153.1:0-11521 GCF_000813105.1 Rhodococcus sp. BS-15
TCGGGCTGTTCATCAACACCATTCCGGTCCGAGTGCGATTCGACCCGGCGGAGACGGTGGAGACGTACCTCGGCCGGATCCAGGGTGAGCAAGCCGATCTTCTCGACCATCACCACATGGGGCTGGTCGACATCCAGCGGGCGATCGGCGTCGGAAATCTGTTCGACACCCTGACCATTTTCGAGTCCTACCCGGTGGACGAAGCGCAACTGACGCAACAGGCCGCGGCCATCGACGGTATGACCGTCGAGGGCGTGAGCTCCAACGACAACACCCACTATCCGTTGACGTTGCTCGTCGTGGCCGAGGACCGAATCTCGTTCACGCTCAAGTACATCAGCGATCTGTTCGATCCCGCGTACATCGACTCCGTGCTGGCACGCCTCATCGGCATACTCGAGACCTTCGTATCCGACACGACAGCCGCGGTCGGCGACATCGATCTACTCGGGGCAGCAGAACGAACCCGAGTGATCGAGACCTGGAACGACACCGCGCACGAGGTCGACGCAGGCGTCATGCTGACCGAGCAGTTCCGGGCCCGAGTGGCCGCGAACCCCGATGCGCCGGCAGTGGTGTTCGAGGACACGACCGTCACGTATGCGGAGTTCTCGGATCGAGTGAATTGCCTCGCGCGACACCTGGTGTCTCTCGGTGTGGGTCCGCAGTCGCTCGTCGCGCTCGGGATGCGGCGCGGAATCGACCTCATGGTCGGCATCTACGCCGTCCTCGAAGCCGGTGGTGCCTACGTGCCCATCGATCCGGACCACCCCTCGGATCGGATCGAGTACATCCTCGACACCGCGAAGCCGGTAGTGGTGCTCTCCACCGGTCGTGATCGGACGGGTCTACCGGAACGTTTCCCGATTCTCGAGCTCGACACTGTCGACCTCACCGTCCACTCGACCGGTGCCGTGACCGACGCCGATCGACTGGCACCGGTGCGCCCGGGAAACACCGCCTACGTCATCTTCACCTCGGGCTCGACCGGACGACCCAAGGGCGTCGCGGTCTCGCACCGTGCCGTCGTCAACGAGATGGCTTGGATGGTGCAGCAGTACTCGCTCGATGCGAACGATGTCTACTTGCAGAAGACCGCCACGACTTTCGACGTGTCGCTGTGGGGATTCTTCCTCCCGCTCTGGGTCGGTGCGACGGTTGTTCTGGCCACACCGGACGGCCACCGCGATCCCGCGTACGTCGCCGATCGGATCGCTCGGCACGGCGTGACCGTCACCGATTTCGTACCGTCGATGCTCACGGTGTTCGCCGCGTACGCCACAGCGGATCAGTGCCGTTCGCTTCGGCACGTGTTCGTGGTCGGCGAAGCGTTCCCGCCGGAAACGGTGGTCGATTTCCGAGCGATCAGCTCGGCCGGCATCCACAATCTGTACGGGCCGACGGAAGCCGCTGTGACAGTGACGTTCTGGGAAACCGAGCCGGGGGATGTCTCGACGGTTCCGATCGGTGCGCCGGAGTGGAACACCCAGGCCTACGTCCTCGACGGGCGACTGCACCCCGTGGCAGCAGGAACCGCGGGTGAGCTGTATCTGGCGGGCACCCAGCTCGCCGACGGCTACCTCGGCCGCGTCGACCTGACGATGGATCGATTCGTGGCCAACCCGTTCGCGACGAACGGTGACCGGATGTATCGCACCGGTGACCTGGTCAGATGGCGTCCGGGCCAGGAAACGGTCGGGGTGCTCGAGTACATCGGACGCACCGACTTCCAGGTCAAGTTCCGTGGCCAGCGCATAGAACTCGGCGAGATCGAGACCGCGCTGTTGACTCATCCCGACGTGAATCAGGCCACCGCGGTGGTCGCGACGACAAGTGCCGGAGATCAGCTCGTGGGCTACGTCGTTCCGGGGCCGGGCCGAACGCTGGACCCGGCCGAGGTGCGCACGTTCGTCGGCGGCGCTCTACCGGCGTACATGGTGCCGTCCACGGTGATGGTGCTCTCGGAGTTCCCGCTCAACACGAGCGGCAAGCTGGACCGAAAAGCATTGCCGGAACCGGTGTTCGAGGTCAAGGCGTTCCGTGCTCCTGCAACTCCGATCGAGGAGACGGTCGCGCAGATCTTCGCCGAACTGCTCGGCGTGCAGCGCGTCGGATCGGACGACGATTTCTTCGATCTGGGCGGCAACTCGCTCATCGCGACCCGAGTTGCCGCACGCGTCGCGTCGGCGCTCGGCAAGAAGGTCGGTGTTCGAGATTTGTTCGAGGCCTCGACCGTTGCCGCGCTCGCAGCTCGGGCCGAGTCGCGTATCGACGACGCCAACGACGTGCCGTTGCGGCGACGGGCACCAGGCGGACAGGTTCCGCTCTCGCTCGCCCAGCAGCGCATGTGGGTGCTCAACCGACTCGACCCCGATTCCGGGGCGTACAACATGCCGTTGGCCCTGCGTCTTCGAGGTGAACTGGATGTCGCTGCGCTGCAGGCCGCGGTGACGTCGACAGTGGAACGCCACGAGTCGCTTCGTACCCGGTATCCGGAGAACACGGACGGTTCGCCCTACCAGGAGATCCTGGACGTCGAGGGTGCCGTTCCCGACCTGACCCCCATCGACGCTCCGAGCGATGCCGACACCGCCGATCGTATTCGCGCGATGATCCACGGCGGCTTCGACGTCACCGTGGCACCACCGATCCGCGGAGCCCTGTTCCGCGCCGGCCCGGACGACCACGTGTTCGTCATCGTCATGCACCACATCAGTGGCGACGGCGCTTCCATGACGCCCCTGGCCCGCGACGTCATGACCGCCTACCTAGCGGCAGCCTCGGGAAATGCCTACAGTCCCGAACCGCTGACGGTGCAGTACGCCGACTTCGCCGTATGGCAGCGGCAGGTGCTGGGCTCGGACAGCGATCCCAGCTCGATACTGTCGGAGCAGTTGGCATTCTGGGCGGACGAACTGGCCGGTATCACCCCGGTCGTTTCGCTGCCGTGGGACCGACCTCGGCCTGCCACCGCGACACTGCGCGGGGCCGGTCTGAGTACTCGGCTCGACGAATCGACCCACTCCGGACTGGTCGCCATCGCGCGCGAGAACAACGCCACCCTGTTCATGGTGTTGCACGCGGTACTCGGTGTGTTGTTGTCGAGAATGAGTGGTTCCCGCGACTTCGCGGTCGGCACACCCATCGCCGGGCGCGGGCACGAACAGCTCGACGGGCTTGTCGGCATGTTCGTCAACACACTGGCGTTGCGGACGAACGTGGACCCGGACGCCACGTTCGGCGAGCTGCTGAAGACGCTGCGCGAGAACGATCTTCGTGCCTTCGCCAACTCCGACGTACCGTTCGAGCGAGTGGTCGACGCCATCGCCCCGGACCGACATACCGGGTACACCCCGCTGTTCCAGACCGTCCTGTCGGTCGAACCACACGGCGATGCGCGCTTCGAACTGCCGAACCTGGTGGTCGAACCCGTGAGCGGCTTCGAACCGACGGCGAAGTTCGACCTGCAGGTGACGGTGGAGACACAGCACGCCGAAGGGGAGTCGGGAACCGGAACTCTGATCGTGGAGTGGGTGTACGCCGCCGACATCTTCGACGAGTCCACCGTGGCATCGCTGGCAGCACGATTCACTCGTATCGCCGAGGCCGTGGCGGCAACACCGTCTGTGATCGTCGGAGACATCGATGTACTCGATGCCGCCGAGCGAGCGGTGCTGTCCGACGCCCGAGAGACTGCGGATCCCGTTGCGGCGCCGGTTCGATCGGATCTGACTCTGCCCCAGGTGCTCACCACCGCGGTCGACACCGATCCCGATGCGCCCGCACTGTCCTCGGGCGGTGCCGAGACGACCTATCGTGAGCTCGACGAGCGCTCGTCGCGTCTGGCCCGCCTGTTGATCGACAAGGGTGTCGGGCCCGGCGTCGTCGTCGCTGTCGCAGTCTCGGACGGGGTCCAGGCCGTCGTGACGCGTTGGGCGGTCGCAAAGGCGGGAGCAGCTCTCGCTCCCGTCGATCCGGCAGATTCGGACGCCGCGCCTGCGTGGGTCGAGCGGACGGGCGCGTCGGTTGCGGTTCTCGACGAAGACGACGTACCGGCGTGGGCCGGGTCGATGACGGTGGTTCAACTCGGTCGGACCGACATCGTCGATGCGATCTCGGCTCATTCTTCGCGGCCGGTGACGTACACCGATCGGACCGCGGTCCTCGGGCCCGACAGTCCGGCACTGGTCGGGAACGACGGAACTGTCGTCGACCACGGAACCCTCGCGGCAGTGGCGGCGAGAGCAGTCACCGACTGGGCGGTCGAATACGATTCGCGGCTCGCGGTTCCCGCGCGTTTCGACACCGCTGCGGCGGTGCTGGCCGGTGTCGTCGCGGTGACGGCAGGCGCGGCCCTGATCCTGGATCAGGCGGAGTCGGCCGAGGACGCCGCCGAGATCGTGTCCGCGGAATGGGCGACGCACGCATTCCTCACCGAGGATTCGATCACCGCTGTCGAAGAGTTGGCACCCGGCGATCTGGAGGATCTCGTCGCCATCGTGTCGGCCGACGGTGACCGCCACGAGGCGATGCCGGACGGCACCCCGGTGCACCGTCTGCCTGAACCGATCGGGACCGGCCGACCGATAGGCTGAGGCGAACTGCAACGCCGACCACCGCGTGAACGATCAACCGTGGAGGTGACCGCCGGTCACCTCCACGGTCGACGGTGCGGCGAAGAACTGGTGAGGAGTCATTGCTTAAGATGAGTGCGGATGGATCGACCGGTACACCGTCCGAGTCCGACGGCCGAGTGGGGGGCCGAACGGCCCGTCCCAGGCCCACCCGGTCTCGGCCGACGCGTACTCGACCCGCCCGTATCGTTGCGCTGCCGACTCTGCTCTCGGCGGCGGTGGAGAAGAACCCGGACGGCATTGCTGCCGAATTCGGGGACCGGTCTCTGACCTATCGAGAGATCGATTCCCGATCGTCCAGGCTGGCCCGCCTGTTGCTAGCACGTGGGGTAGGGCCGGGGGATTTCGTGGCGCTGGCGCTGACCCGGTCGCCCGAATCGGTCATGGCGGTGTGGGCGGTGGCCAAGACCGGGGCAGCGTTCGTGCCGATCGATCCCAACTACCCGGTTGCTCGCATCGAGCACATGGCCGCCGATTCGGGTGTCCGAATGGGCGTCACGGCAACGCAGTTCGAGGCCGCGATGCCGAATGCGGTGTCGTGGATCGCGCTCGACGCATCCGACGTCGAGGAAGAACTGAGTGGGCTTTCGGACGGTCCGGTGGTGGCGGACGATCGACGCGCACCGATTCGCGCGTCCGATCTCGCATACGTCATCTACACCTCCGGCTCGACGGGCCTACCGAAGGGCGTCGCGGTCTCCCAGGCGGGCCTGGCACCACTGGCCGCCACACAGGTCGAAACGTACGGCCTTGACTCCGATTCGCGCACACTGCATTTCGCGTCCCCCAGTTTCGACGCGTCCGTCCTCGAACTGCTCATGGCAGTCGGGGCCGGTTCGACGATGGTCATCATCGAACCGGGCGTCTACGGTGGTACCGATCTGAGCGAAGTGTTGCGCCGCCACCGGGTCACGCATGCGTTCATCACCCCGGCGGCGCTCGCGTCGCTCGACCCGGCAGATGTGCCCGATCTGCGAGTGCTCGCTGTCGGCGGTGAGGCCTTCTCGTCGGAACTGATGTCGAAGTGGGCCACCGACCGACGGTTCCACAACGTCTACGGACCTACCGAAGCCTCCATGGTGTGCAACATCTCGCCACCGCTGACCGCGGGCGAGGCGGTGCTGCTCGGGCAGTCGACCAGGGAGATGGGTCATCACGTTCTCGACGACCGGCTTCGCCAGGTCCCTGCAGGAGTTCCGGGCGAGTTGTACCTCACCGGGGCGGGCCTTGCTCGCGGCTACCATCGCCGGTTCGGGCTGACGGCAGCCCGCTTCGTCGCCAACCCCTATGCGGTCGAGGGTGATTCCAATCAGGCGCGGCTGTACCGAACCGGTGACATGGTGCGATGGCGCGAAGGGCCCTCAGGACCCGTCATCGAATACCTGGGCCGCAACGACTTCCAGGTCCAGGTTCGGGGGTTTCGGATCGAGCTCGGCGAGATCGACGCGGTTCTGACCGCACTCGACGGTGTCGAGTTCGCAGCAACCCTCGGCTACCAGGGGCCAACGGGAGAAACGGTTCTCGCGGCCTACGTGCTGCCGACGACAGGGGCCGAACTCGACGTCGACCACGTGCTCGACGCGGCCGGGCGCAGTCTGCCTGCGCACATGGTGCCGTCCGTGGTCACCGTGATCGAGTCGATTCCGCTGACTCCCACCGGCAAACTCGACCGAGATGCGTTGCCGGAGCCGGTGTTCGAGGTCGCCGAGTTCCGCGCTCCGGCGACACCCACCGAGCAGGCGGTAGCCGACATCTTCGTCGAGTTGCTCGGCGTCGAACGAGTCGGTCTCGACGACGACTTCTTCGCGCTCGGCGGCAATTCGCTGATCGCCACCAAACTCGCTGCACGGCTGGGGTCGGCACTCGGCGTACACGTGCCTGCGCGTTCGGTGTTCGAGTCGTCCACCGTCGAAGCACTCGCGAACGCAGCCGACTCGGTCGACGCTCCGGTCCGGGCCCGGCTCGACGCCTCGAGGGCTCGGCCGCAACACATTCCGCTCTCGTCCGCTCAGCAGCGCATGTGGTTCCTGAACCGACTCGACACCTCGTCGGCAATCAACAACGTGCCGGTTGCCTTGCTGCTGCGCGGTTCACTCGACATCGATGCGCTGCAGGCCGCCGTGATCGATGTGGTGGGTCGCCACGAGTCGCTGCGCACCGTCTACCCCGACATCGACGGCAGCGGATATCAGCATGTGCTCGACGAGGCCGACACGCAGGTCGACACGGCCGTGGTGCCTGTCACCCGCGAGAGCGCCCTGGCCGACGTCACGCAGTTCTTCACGCGTGGATTCGACGTCACCACCGAAATTCCGTTCCGTGTTCGACTGTTCGAGATCACCGATCCCGCCGGTCCGGTACCGGAGTACGTACTGGCCTTCGTGGCACATCACATCTCGGCCGACGGTCTGTCGATGGCTCCGCTGTCTCGGGACGTCATGACGGCATACCTCGCGCGACGCAGCGGATCGGCACCGCAGTGGACGCCGCTGTCGGTTCAGTACGTCGACTACACGCTGTGGCAACTGGACATGATCGGTTCCGAATCGGACCCGAACTCTCTGGCCAACAAACAGATTCGGTACTGGCAGCACGCGCTCGACGGGCTACCGGAACAGTTGGAGCTACCCGCCGACCGGCCGCGCCCGCGGGTCGCGTCGGGACGAGGGGCGGTGGTGTCGTTCGATATCGACGCCGAGCTGCACGCCCGAGTGCTCGAGTGCGCCCGCACGAGCGAGTCGACCCCGTTCATGGTGGTGCACGCCGCGCTGGCCGTGCTGCTGGCGAGACTCTCGGGTACGGCGGATATCGCCGTGGGAGCGCCGGTGGGTGGCCGTGGCGACGCCCGGCTGGACGATCTGGTCGGCATGTTCGTCAACACGGTGGTGCTGAGAACACCAGTTGCGCCGGATGCCTCGTTCGCCCAGGTTCTCGACACGGTACGTACGGCCGATCTCGAGGCGTTCGACAATGTCGACGTGCCCTTCGAGCGTCTGGTCGAGGTACTCGATCCGGTGCGTTCGCAGGGACGACACCCACTGGTGCAGGTTGCACTGTTCTTTCAGAACTTCTCACAGGGTTCGTTCGAGCTGCCCGATCTCGGTGTCGAGGCGTTCGGTTCCGGCGTGGCATCGGCGAAGTTCGACCTCCAGGTGACCTTCACCGAGCGGGGCGACGGCGAAGGACTCGCCGTCGAGCTGATGTACGCGACTGATCTGTTCGACGAGTCGACCGTGACGTCCTTCGGACACCGGTTGGTGACCGTTCTCGACGCGGTGACCGCTCGACCCGAGCTCCCGGTCGGTGACATCGATGTGCTCGACGCCGGTGAGCGAGATCGGATTGTGTCGGTTGTCAACGACACTCGGGTTTCGGCGGCTGCTGCGGGTGAGGTCTTGTTGGATGGTTTCGATCGCGTGGTGGTCGATTCGCCGGATGCGGTGGCGTTGGTGTTCGGTGAGCGGTCGTTGACCTATCGGGAGTTCTCGGATCGGGTGGATGCGACCGCGTGGTTGTTGCAGGAGCGCGGTGTCGGGCCGGGTGCGCTGGTGGGGTTGGCGATGCGTCGATCGGTCGAGCTGGTGGTCGGGATGTACGCGGTGCTGCGATCCGGTGCGGCGTATGTTCCGGTGGATCCGGATCAGCCGGCGGAGCGTAACGACTACATTCTCGACACGGCGTCGCCGGTTGTCGTTCTGTCGACGGCGCGGGACGACTTCGTCACGGGAACTGCGATTCCGGTTGTCGATATCACGGATCCGCCCGTGCCGGGTGTGTCGGTGGCGTTCCCTCGTGCTGTGGGTGGCGATCTGGCGTACGTGCTGTTCACCTCGGGGGTCGACCGGTCGGCCCAAGGGGGTGGCCGTGGAGCATCGTGCGATCGTCAATCAGATGGCGTGGATGGCGCAGGAGTACGGTCTCGACGCGTCGGATGTCTACTTGCAGAAGACTGCTACGACGTTCGATGTGTCGTTGTGGGGGTTCTTCCTGCCGTTGCGTACCGGGGGTCGGTTGATCGTGGCGGCCCCGGGGGCGCAGCGTGATGTGGAGGCCGTTGCGGCCGATATCGCCCGTCATGGTGTGACGGTGACGGATTTCGTGCCGTCGATGCTCACGGTGTTTGCCGAATCGGTTGCTGCGCAGTCCATTTCTTCGCTTCGGCATATTTTCGTGATCGGTGAGGCGTTGCCCGCGCGGACCGTGGGTGCGTGCCGGGCCGTGTCGGATGCTCGGGTGCACAATTTGTACGGTCCGACCGAGGCTGCGGTGAGTGTCACGTATCGGGACGTCTCCGATGACGTCGCGGTGGATGGTTCGGTGTCCATCGGAGTGCCGGAGTGGAATACCTCTGTCCACGTTCTGGATTCGCGGTTGCATCCGGTACCCGCGGGTGTGCCGGGTGAGCTCTACCTCGCCGGGGTGCAGTTGGCTCGGGGTTACGTTGCGCGGGCGGATCTGTCCTCGGAGCGTTTCGTTGCCGATCCGTTCGGTGCTGAGGGGGCGCGGATGTATCGCACCGGTGATCTGGTGCGGTGGTCGATGGATGCCGGACGGCTCGAGTACATCGGTCGTACCGATTTTCAGGTCAAGTTCCGTGGGCAGCGCATCGAGTTGGGGGAGATCGAGACGGCGTTGACGGCGTTGTCGTCGGTGAGTCAGGCCGTTGTGGTGGTCGCGCAGTTGTCGGTGGGGGAGTCGTTGGCTGCGTACGTGGTGCCCGCCGTCGGCACCGCGGTCGATGTCGAGGCGGTGCGGTCGGAGTTGGGGTCGGCGGTGCCGTCGTACATGGTGCCGTCGGCGTTCGTAGTGCTGGATGCGCTGCCGCTCAATGCGGCGGGGAAGCTGGACCGTCGGGCGTTGCCTGCCCCGGAATTCGAGATCCGTGAGTTCAGGCTCCGCAGACTCCGGTCGAGGAATCGGTCGCCGCGGTGTTCGCGGAAGTCTTGGGAGTCGAGCGCGTCGGGCTGGACGACGACTTCTTCGCGGTGGGTGGCAACTCGTTGCTTGCAGTCAAATTGGTCTCCAAGCTCAGAGCAGCCGTGGGCGGCGGGCCGATACCGCTGAACTGGTTGTTCGTCGACGCGTCCGTGGACTCGCTCGCCGCACGGATCACGGCAGCGACGACGTCGCCGGTCGAGGGGGTCGAATCCACCGGGCTGGAGACTTTGATTCCTCTTCGGATCGGTGGTTCCTCCGCAGCACTGTTCTGCATCCATCCCATCGTGGGGCTGTCCTGGGCCTTCGGTGGACTGTCGGCGTACCTCGGCGACGACCGTCCGATCTACGGGTTGCAGTCACCTGCCCTCTCCGGTGCCGAACCCCTGCCGGAATCGATCGAGCAGTGGGCCGCCCTGTTCGTGGACAGGATTCGCACCGTGCAGCCGTCCGGCCCGTACCACCTGCTCGGTTGGTCGATGGGTGGGTCGATCGCTCACGCCATGGCTGTGCAACTGCAGCGTGAAGGCGAATCGGTGGACACACTGGCCATGATGGATTCGTTCGTCGCGGGCAGGACCGACCACCTCGTCGACCGTCCCGTGTCGGCCGGAGAGATGCTCGGCGGCCTGGGCCTGGAGGAGACTCCGATATCGAGATCGGCGAGCTCACAGTCGATTCCGTGGCCGAGCTGTTGGCATCGATGCCTGCTCCGTTCGATGCGATTTCTCGCGAACGGATCGCCAGGATACTGGACGGGATCGCCCGCTCGGCCGAGCTGATCGACTCACACGTGCCCCGGACATTCGTCGGACGGTCGATTCTCTTCGCGTCGGTCGTCGACGATCCGACCGGAACCGTTGCGGCGTCGACGTGGAAGGACGCGGTCGACGGGAGCGTCACCGTGGTTCCCGTGCATTCGACGCACTGGCAGATGGCGTCGCAGTCTGCGCTCGCCGAGATCGGACCCGTGTTGCAGATCGAGTTGGACCGGTAGTCCTTCGAAAGCCACCGGGGCCTCCCGACATGATGTCGTGAGGCCCCGGTGGCTACGGAACGTGCACTGTCAGCAGGGTGCCGGTGTGGTCGCTGCGTAATCGGGATCGAGTGCCGACTTGACCATGTACAGCGGCGCGGGATCGGTGACGAGGCCGATGTGCGATGTCGTGGCGGACGGGCACACGTCCTGGACCCATACGTTGTGCACCGTCGACGGATCACCCGACCGGAGGAAGGTGTTCCCCGGGGGTGTCGACACCGTGTCGTTGCGGGTGGCGATGACGGTGTACTCGACTCCCGTTTGGACGTCTCCGCCGTCGTTCAGGCTCGTCAACGTCGTCGAACCGACCAACTGCTGTGCACCGGCCATGTTGTACGTGAGCGGGGTGAGCGCGTCACCGGGGAGACCGAGCGAGGTGAGCAGTTCGGAGAGCTGCTGCAAACCTCCGAACGTGGTGCCGTGGTTGGTGGCACCGAGGGTGACCAATGTATGCACCTTGTTGCGGGCCGGGTCCTGCGGATCGGTGCCGCCGTCGAACTTCATGTACTGGCGCGAGGAAGTGCCGCCCTGTGAATGGCCGACGAGATCGACCTGTTCGGCACCGGTGGCGGCAAGTACCTCGTCGACGAAGCGGCCGATCTGCCGTCCCGACTCGGCGATATCGCCCGAACCCCAGATGGTCGTGCTGGGATCGAGCAGGAGCGAGACGCCGCCGTAGTTGGGGGCGAAGACGCAGTACCCCTCGCTCTTCAACTGCGGTGCGAGCGTCTTCCACGTCGACGCATCCATCTTCGTTCCGTGCACGAGAACCACCGGACGTGGATGCGCTGCACTGGGCACACAGCCGAAGTCGTTCGCGCCCTCCAGGACGGGGGTGGCCGAAACAGAGGTGCCCGTGGGGGAGGCGGGTGCCGCGGTCGCCGTTCCCGCCCCGGTCAGGCACAGGGCGCCA
>NZ_BAOX01000152.1:0-11582 GCF_000813105.1 Rhodococcus sp. BS-15
AGGCTCCACTCCCGCTCATCGAGGTCGTTCCTGCAGGCCGGCTACCGACGCCTCGGCTTGGCCCCGGGTTTCGGCGCGGTGACCGCCGGTGTCGCCTCTGGCTCGACACTCGGTTCTCGGTCGATGCGTCGGTAGACGAGGTGCTGCTGGGTGTAGGTCCAGATGTTGTTGCTCACCCAGTACAGCAACACCGCGACCGGAAGTACCGGCCCACCGACGAGCACGCCAGCCGGGAACACCCAGAGCACGAGCTTGTTCATGATCGCGGTCTGTGGGTTGGCGAGCGCCGCTGCGTCCTGCCGGGCGACGGACGCCCGCGAGTTCAGATGCGTGGCAACCGCAGCGACGATCATCAAGGGGACTGCAACGAAAGCGATGCTCCACACCGACGGCACTCCCCCGAACGGACCGAAGGCCTCGAGCACCTCCCGAGAGCTGTTGACGGCAGCCGAGATCGGCGCACCGAAGAGCCGTGCGTCGAGGAAGGACTGCACATCGGCGGCGCTGAAGACGTAATTCGCGGTGTTCGCGTTCTCCTGCGCCGTCATACCGAGATGACCGAATCCGGTTCCGGTTCGGTTGAACGAGCGCAGCACGTGCAGCAGACCGATGAAAACCGGGCCCTGCGCCAGCAGTGGCAGGCACCCCATCAGGGGGTTGAAACCGTGTTCCTGCTGCAACTTCCGCATCTCGGTTGCCTGCCGAGCACGGTCCCCGGAGTACTTCTTCTGTATGGCCTTGATCTGTGGTTGGAGCCTTTTCATGGCGAGCTGCGAACGAATCTGGCTGACGAACGGCTTGATCAGCAGCGCACGCAGTGTGAAGACCAGGAAAATCACTGCCAACGCCCAGGCGAAGCCGCTGTCGGGGCCGAGCACGGACCCGAAGACTCTGTGCCAGAACCACAGCACCGCGGAGACGGGATAGTAGACGAAATCGAGCATGGTGGAGCACCTCACTGTGAGAGAAAGCGGTCGGTTGGCGTCTCGACCGGATCTCGCAGTGGCTCAGGAGAACTCGAGCCACCGGTCCGGTCCACAGACCGGGCCGGGCGCTCTGGGCATGGGGCGACCTGGCGCATCGGGTTGCTGTTGCCTGCGGAATGATCCCCGAAGTCGCCGCCCGTCCGCGCCGGCAGCGCACGACGACAGCGGTGCGATCACGGCGAGGTCGGACGGCGCACCGAGGACGACCAGGGACGCCGCGACCAGCGCACCGAACATCGCTATCTGTGCGGCGGGTTGGGCGTCGACGACGGCGAAGACGACGAGCAGGACGGCGACGACGCCGAGCGCAGTGGCCACGGAGCGATGGGTACTCGACCGGCTCATCCGATACCCACTGCTATCTGCACCACCGCACACGCGAATACGACAAGTGAACCGCGAAACAATTGCCGAAGCATGTCAACCGGCACCTGCCCCATCGGCGTCTCCAGTATCAGCCCTCCGTATTCGAGCGGCGGACGCGACGCCGATCGATACAGAGCAGCGAGCGCTACGAACGGGGTCGGCAGCAATGCCCACAGCGACGCACCGAACACGACCGGTAGGCAGGCACCGAATACAACGAGGATTCCGACTGCAGGCACCACAAGATGCGCTGCCCGCAGACTGCGATCGGATCCTCCGAGAGCTGCACGAAACGCACTGGACGAGTAGATATCTCGTAGCCCGTGACCGCATACGGTGCCTACGACGCAACATGCGAGCAACAGCGCAACCGGACGCAGGGGCAGCGCGAATACCGCCGCGCACAGGTAGACCGCGATGACGACCGAGACCAGAGTGCGCACCGCGCGCCGGTCGCGAAGTACGCGTCGAGCATCGGCGTCCACGAACATTCGCCGACGCGAACCCGAAAACGACCGAGACCGAACCAGTCCCACACGACGCCAAGTGCGCGAGTCCATTCGGGAAGAAACGAACGATGTATCCATTGTCGCGATCGCCACCGACAGAGAGGTCACCAACCCCGAACCGCGTTCCAGCGCAGACCGATTCAATCGATGCACGCGGGATCGACCGACCCACACGATCGCAACACCGAAGACGAGAGCCACGGCCGACGGCCACCCGATGGAGGGTGCGGGCAGTACCGGCGCGTGGACGGCGGACACCGAACAGAGGACGACGCCGATGCACACGAGCCCGAGCGAGAATGTCCGGTACCACCCCTCCCAGAACCGCGATGTCTGCGCCAGTACTGCCGATCCGACAACGCTCGCACCTATCGCTGCTCCCATGCCGGCGAACCACCACCAACTGTGGGCAGTCGTACCGAACAGTGTTGCCACTCGCGCGATCAGCACACCCAGGGCACCGCCACATGCTGTCGAAGCCCAGTATCGCGGAGCGAGCACACCCGACCGATCGAGCGGGGTCGAGTGAATCCAGAACTGTTCGGCAGAATCCACCACAACCGGCCCCACCGCCCGCACCGCAGCCATGACCAGGCCGCATGCTGCGATTGCGAGGCCGGACGCGAACAGTGAGTCGACCTCCAGCAGCAGCCCCGCAAGCGGGTTCCCAGACTCGGCTCGGTTGGGCTCGAAGCGCCCGAGAAGGTGCCACAGCAGTCCCGTCGCTACGAACACCGGTAGTCCCCACACCGCGAGGACAGCGCCGATGTCGATCGGCCTCCTCGCGCGTGTCCAGCCGCGAATCCGGCTACGGACTACGCGTGCCGAGGGAACGGCCGTCATCACTGTCGCCATCGGTCACCGTCCACGCTCGTGTCGGCTACCTGCTCGACGAGATCCGGGTCGTGAGATGCCATCAGGACAATGCAGCCGGCCTGCTTCTCGCGCACGATGGCCTGAGCCAACCAGCGCTTGCCTTCGGCGTCCAACCGCTGCTCGGGTTCGTCGAGCACCAGTACGTCTCGCGGTCGCACGAACGCCGAACCCAATGCCAGCCTTCGCTTCTGACCGCTGGACAGCGTGACTGGTAGCTGATCGACGACGTGGCCGAGCCCCAGTCCCTCGATCACCCGCTCTGCTGCACTCGCAGGGTCGGCGACTCCGTGGGCCGCAGCAACGAGTTGCAGATGTTCACTCACCGACAGATGCGGGAACGTCCCCGGATCGTCCAGGACCGATGCCACGCGCCCACGGAAATCGGGCGCGGCTTCGTCGACAGCATTCCCGAAAAGTGTGATGGTGCCGGAATCGAGATCGTCTGCTCCGACGACGCATCGGAGCAGGGTCGTCTTTCCGGCACCGTTTGCACCTACGAGCGCACACACCGATCCCTCCGGTACGACGAACGAGATGTCGCTGAAGACGGTCAGCGAACCGAAACGCCTGGTGGCGTCGTTGATGACGAGCATGATTGTTCTCCCGGCAAACCTCGCGGACAACGGGTCGCGAAGGCGTGGGGGAACTTTCGAGCTAGAGTGCCCCCACCAATGCACCGGGTGCGCGTGGTTGCGGGCGGCCGGGAGCATCCGGGCGATGTTGACGCCGGAACGCACCTCGAAGGTGGCGTTCCTCTGCGGTGGGGCCGACATTCGGCAGTAGGCGCAGCAGTGCCGGAACATCGACTCGGTGCGCGAGCACCATCAGAGTTGCCAGCGCCGCGACGAGGATCAGAGCCACGTCTGCGGTTGCGGTCGGCATCGTCAGGTACAGCGACACGAGGAGCAGCGAAGTGACGACCATGCTCTGGTATCTCATTCCGCACCTC
This sequence comes from Rhodococcus sp. BS-15, assembly GCF_000813105.1. NCBI lineage: Bacteria > Bacillati > Actinomycetota > Actinomycetes > Mycobacteriales > Nocardiaceae > Rhodococcus > Rhodococcus sp. BS-15. The sequence continues at coordinate 3,687 of NZ_BAOX01000152.1, forward strand.
CCTGGTGTGCCACTGAACCTGAGTTGTTGCTCAGGGTACAGATACCGAAGGGTCCGTGCACAGGTGCCAGGTATCGCCGACGAACACCGGACCGCGAGCTTGCACACAGGGACGCACGTAGTCGGGCAGTCGCTCGAGCTCCGCGTCCGCGTCGGCCGACAAGCCACCCACGTAGGACGTATCGATTCGTCCGGTCTGCTCGAAGCGATCGACGTTGTGCCGTGCGATGTACGCATCCGGATTCAGAGCCGCCAGCGCGAGCACGGTCAGAACTGCACCGACACCTACCGCTCGCGGAAGCCAGCGCCCCGACATCCGCACGCCCGACACCAGAACCAGTACGAACACCGATGCCAGCCACCACTCGACACCCGTGACGAACAACCTCAGCGTCGTGTAGCCGTACTGCTGCTCGTACAACGACATTCGATGCAGGGCCGACGCAACGATCACCAGCGACAGCAGGCACAGCGCTCCGAGCAACGTGCGCAATGCAATTCGTTCACGCCGATCGTCGCGGCGGGCCTTCGCGACCGTGACCGCGATGACGAGCAGTGTCAGTACCGTGACCGCGAGCAATTGCCAGAAGCCCTGCCGGGCGTATTCGGCGTTGGTCAGCCCCTCGGTGGTGAGGACGTGCCCCTGCCCTCCGAACAGCGTCGGCACCTGGAACCCGACGAACACGACGAACAGGGCCACCACCGCCCCGAGGGGAACCATCCACTCCCACAACTGCACTGTTCGACGCGGCGACGGTGCGAGGCGATCGAACCGAGGCGGATGCAGCGCGACGTAGGCCACGGCGAGCGCACCTGCTGCGGTGAGCACGAAGACGAGAATGCGACCGACGACGGACGCGGCATCGAACTCGGGTGTCACCGCGCCCAGCGCATCCGAGAAACGCTTGTCGGCCGCACCGAACAACGCTGCGAACACGACGAGGAGCGCGATCGTGACAATGGAGACCATGCCGATCCGGACCGGCCGTGGCCCTTCCAGATCGATCGAACCGGCTCCGCGCCCGGTCCACCGAGCCACGCGCACCGGCAGAAACACCGGTAGTAGACCGCCGAGCGCGATTCCCGTCCACGTCCAGGCGCGGGAGAGCACCACCACTGCGACCACGACGGCGAGCGTAGTCGACATCGTCACGATCCACTCGGCCGCTCGCAGCGCAGACACGCTCGCCAATGCCAGCACTCCTGCCACCCCTGCCCATTCCCACCCCGAGAGCCTGCCGCGGCGCGCTGCGAGCACCACCGCCACGAAGGCCAGGGCGGTGATCAGCACACCGAACGTGTTGTCCACCAACGTCACTGCCCCGATCAGCCCGGCAACAGCGGACCCGATCAGCGCCACACGGGGGGCCTGCGCATACCGCAACACCGGCCAGGTGCGAGGCCCCCAAAAAGAGTGACCGTGCTTCGCTGTCGGATGAATCGGAGTGTCGATCGTGGTCATGGCGCTTCCTTCTTCTGTGTTTCGGGCATGGAAGGTCGGCGGCTGCGGTCCGGGGACGTGCAGTCGCGGTTCGGATGGATCGAGAAAGTCAGTGCTCGGGGATGGCCACTCTGATGTGGCAGCCGACTTCGCTGTCGAGGACTTCGATGGTTCCGCCGTGCAGTTCGGTAGCCCAGCGGGCGATGCCGAGGCCCAGACCTGTTCCGCCGTCGGTGGATCCGCCGCGAGTGAATCGGTCGAACACCGCATGGCGATCGGCGAGCGCGATGCCTGGGCCCTGGTCGACGACGTCGAACGCATACGCTCCGCCGATTCGATGGGCCCGCAGCGTCACGGTGCTCGACTGGGGCGAATGCCGCACGGCGTTGTCGACGAGGTTGGTGATCACCTGTGTCATGCGAGATCGGTCGGCCACGACGGACGAATCATCCGGCGAGACGACTATCGACACTCGTTCTCGGTGAACGGACGTCGCATCCTCGAGGAATTGCCGCACCGCGAACTCCTCCGGGGCAATGGTGAGCACACCGCCCTCCACCCGCGACAGGTCGAGCAGTTCGCTGACCAGATCTCCGAGCCTCTCGGTTTGGCGCAGCGCCACCGACAGCGCCGCGGGATCCGCGTCGGTCACCCCGTCGACCATGTTCTCGAGCACGGCACGCAGGGCGGCGATGGGCGTCTTCAGCTCGTGCGAGACGTTGCCGATGAGTTCGCGGCGGTACTTCTCGGCGGCTTCCAGATCACTTGCCATGGTGTTGAACGCCGTGGCGAGCTCGCCCACCTCATCCCTGGACGTTGCCCGCACTCGCGTCGAATAGTCGCCTCGCGCCATCGCTTTGGCGGCCGAGGTCATCTCGCGCAGCGGTGACGTCATCCCGTGGGCGACGAATTGTGTTGCGGCCAAGGACACGACGAGCGCTGCGAGGAGGGTGTAGCGAAACTGCCAACCCGCTCCGATCCAGAACACGACGCTCGCGAGCACCAGCACGATGCCCACGACGAGCGAGACCTTGAGCTTGAACGACCGCAACGGATCCAACGGGCGCGGCAGCATTCGCGTCATCGCGGCGACTCCACGGCATAGCCCACGCCGTGCACGGTGCGGATGAGATCGCCACCGAGTTTGCGACGCAACGCTTTCACGTGAGAATCGACCGTCCTACTGCTGGCCGAATCGTCCCAGCCCCACAGTTCCGACAGCAGCGTTTCGCGCGAGACCGCCGTGCGCGGCCGAGCAGCCAAGTAGGCGAGAATGTCGAATTCGGTTCTGGTCAAATGGATGTCACCGGAGGGATTGGTCACCCGCCGTTCGCGGTGATCGATCTGCACGTCACCGACTCGAACTGCCTGGGGTTCGGCGGTCACCGTACGCTCGGCACGCCGAACCAGGGCGTGCACGCGAGCGACCAACTCGCGCATACTGAACGGCTTACCCAGGTAGTCGTCCGCACCGACGCCCAGGCCGACGAGCATGTCCGTCTCGTCCGACTTGGCCGTCAACATCAACACCGGCACCGGGCGGGACGCCTGGATACGACGACACACTTCGAGTCCGTCGAACCCGGGCAGCATCAGATCGAGCACCACCACGTCGGGATCGATCCGGGCGCACGCGTCGACGGCAGACGGGCCGTCGGCGGCAGTGACGACCTCGTACCCCTCGCCGCGCAGCCGAGCGGCAACGGCCTCGGAGATCGTGGGCTCGTCGTCGACGACGAGAACTGTGCGGCTCATGAGAACTGACCTAGAGGGCGCACATGGAGGAGCCCGTCGGGAAATGTGGAGGTTCGGTGAAGGTTGAAGCCAGGCAATTCACGTCGCGTCGGCAGACAGACTCGACTGCGCATCGAAATTAGGGTGGGCTACCCTTCCCGCTGTTGGCCAACCCTTCCGAAAGGCGTCTCGATGCACATCCGACCACTTCACCGAACCTGGACGGTGTGCGCGATTGCGCTGACCACCGCGGGGCTGCTGACTGCATGCTCGAACTCCGCCGACGAGGCGTCGTCGATGGCCGGCACGTCCTCCGATTCGGCGGTCTTCCCGGTCACGATCGAGCATGCATTCGGCGAGACCGTCGTGCCAGAAGAACCCACTCGTATCGTGGTGGCCGGATACACCGAGCAGGACACGGTCCTCGCACTCGGCGTCGTACCTGTCGGCGTCACGGAGTGGTACGGCGACCAGCCCTACGCCACCTGGCCCTGGGCGCAGGCCGCGTTGGGCGACGCGCAGCCCGAAGTTCTCTCGGCCACCGGCGACGGCTTCGAGGAAGAGAAGATCGCCGCACTCGAGCCCGATCTGATCATCGCCACCAACGCAGGCCTCACCGAGGACACCTACGACAGGCTCAGCGACATCGCTCCCACACTCGCCCAATCGGACGCCTCCACCGCCTATTTCGAGCCCTGGGACGTCCAGGCCGAGAAGATCGGACGTGCGCTCGGCAAAAAGACCGAGGTCGACGCCCTGATCGACGGCGTGAACCAGAAGTTCGCCGACGCCGCAGCCGCGCACCCCGAATTCGCCGACAAGAAGGCGATCTTTCTCCAGAACGCGTTCTACGAGGGCAAGGCGATCGCCTACCAGGACGGGTTGAGCACGGACTTCATGACCAAGCTGGGCTTCGTCGTTCCCGACGACATCGACGCCTACGTTCCGGCGGACGGCGGCGGCCAGGCAAGCATCCCGCTCGAGAACCTGTCGGTCCTCAACGCCGCCGACGTGCTGATCTGGGGAACCGAAGGCCCGGGCGACCGCGCGGAATTGGAGAAGGAAGCGGTGTACAACGCCCTCGAGCCGGTCGAGGACGGCAACCTCGTGTTCACCGACGGCGTGACGGCGGGCGCGATCTACTTCACCAGCGTGCTCAGCCTGCCGTACGTGATCGACAAGCTGGCCCCGGCACTGGACGAAGCCCTCGACGGAACGCCGGCAACGATCACCGGCTGATCTCGGGCGCTACCGAGCGGCGGAACGCTTGTCCATCCACATGGCGGTGGCCAGTACACCGAGACCGGCCACCGCCAGGCCCGAGCCGACGGCGGCGGGTGCCGTGTAGCCGAATCCTGCGGCGATCACGGCACCGCCGACGGCAGCTCCGATGGCGTTGGCCAGATTGAACGCGGCATGGTTGAGCGATGCGGCGAGGGTCTGGGCGTCCTCGGCCACGTCCATCAACCTCGTTTGCAGACCGGGTACCACCGAGGAGCCGGACGCGCCGATGAGGAACACCAGCAGTAGGGCGGTGATCGGATTGTGTGCGGCCACGACGAACACCGCAAGGAACACGGCCGTGGCGGCCAGGCCGACGAAGGTGCCCTTGAGCTGATACCGGTCGGCCAGCCATCCGCCGGCGTAGTTTCCGACGACCATTCCGATCCGTAGATCATCAGGGCCACCGGAACGAAGGCGCGGGCGAGACCGGCGACGTCGGTCAGCGTCGAAGCGATGTAGGTGTACACCGCGAACATGCCACCGAATCCGACGATTCCCACGAACAGGGTCATCCACACCTGGCTGCGGCGCAGTGCGCCCAGCTCGGTGATGGGGCTGGTGGTCGGCATCGCGTCGAGTCGTGGCATCCAGAGGACGAGCGCGGCGACGGTGAGGGCACCGATGACCGCCACGAGCGTGAATGCACTGCGCCATCCCAGCGCCTGCCCGATCCAGGTCGCCACCGGTACGCCGACGACGTTGGCGACCGAGAGTCCCATCATCACCATCGCGACGGCTTTGGCTCGCTTGCCCGGTTCTGCGAGGTGGGCAGCGACCAGCGCCGCTACACCGAAATACGCACCGTGCGGCAGACCTGCAACGAATCGCGAGGCCACCAACTCGTTGAAGCTGGGCGCGAAGACGGTGCCGAGGTTTCCGAGGGTGAAGGCCACCATCAGCGCCAGCAACAACATCCTGCGCGGAACGCGAGCAGCCAGGGCTGCGATGGTCGGCGCGCCGACGACCACACCGAGCGCGTACGCAGAGATCATGTGGCCGGCCGAGGGCTCGGAGATCCCCATCGTGGTCGCGATGTCCGGCAACAGACCCATCGATGCGAACTCCGTGGTGCCGATCCCGAAGCCGCCGATGGACAGTGCCAACATCGCGAGTTTGCGTCGGGTCGAGTGCGGTCGGTGACTGACACTCAGGCCACTCGACACCTTGCCGCGCACAGCGCTGACTCGGGACAGAGCGGAATCGGTGACAGTCACAGCAGTACAACCTTCGTGTGCAAATCGGGGGGCAGAAGAAGCGGACGGGATTCGAGCCTGCGATCGGAAGCCGACCGAAGCAGGAACGTCGCTCCGGTCAATTGTCTTCCCGCGGGTGGCTCGTTCTCGCGTCGATGCACGGTGATAGTGCTCACCCGAGCATCTGCTCGAGCTGTACCGGCACCCCTCGCGTGCCCTCGTTCCGGTGGGGTGCCGTCACCCGCTAAGATATTTGCCAGGTCATGAGCGCCAGCATCGAGCCCCGGCTTGCTGGCCGGCAACCCTCCAACCGCGGTGGGGTGCCCCGGGTGAACGACCAGGCCGGTCCGGCACGCGAGTGCCGAATCGACAAGCGCGGGTCCGCAGGAAGCGGACCCACTGAACCTTCGGTCCCCACGGGCCGAAGCCTGTCAGGAGGTTCTCTCATGTGTTGCTGTACCGATACGCCCCGTAGCGCTCGACTTCTCGAGCTTCATTCGACATTCGATTCGTCTCAGACAGACTCGTCTCAATAAAACGGAGTATCACCAGCCATGACCGATTCCACCCCCGACGTCGTCGACGCCACCGGAGCACCCACCGAGGATCCGTTCACGGACCCCGCAGCCGACTGGAGCTTCGAGACCAAGCAGATCCACTCGGGTCAGACCCCGGACGGCACCACAAGCTCGTGCGTTGCCGATCTACCAGACCACCTCGTACACGTTCGACAACACCGATCACGCAGCGGCGTTGTTCGGTCTGGCCGAGCCCGGCAACATCTACACCCGCATCATCAACCCGACTCAGGATGTCGTCGAGCAGCGCATCGCCGCCCTCGAAGGTGGCGTGGCGGCATTGTTGCTCGCGTCGGGTCAGGCCGCCGAGACGTTCGCGATCCTGAACCTCGCGGAGGCGGGCGACCACATCGTGTCGAGCCCGCGGCTCTACGGCGGCACGTACAACCTGTTCCACTACACGCTCCCCAAGCTGGGTATCACCGTCTCGTTCGTCGACGATCCCGACGACCTCGAGCAGTGGCGTGCCGCGATCACTCCGTCGACCAAGGCGTTCTACGGCGAGTCGATCTCGAACCCGAAGAACGACATTCTCGACATCCCGGGGATCTCGGCAGTGGCCCACGAGAACGGCATTCCGCTGATCGTGGACAACACCGTGGCGACGCCGTACCTGTTGCAGCCGTTGAAGCACGGTGCCGACATCGTGGTGCACTCCGCCACGAAGTACCTCGGCGGACACGGAACGGCCATCGCGGGCGTCATCGTCGACGGCGGGACTTTCGATTGGACGCAGGGCCGTCATCCCAACTTCACCACCGCAGATCCGAGCTACCACGGCGTCGTGTTCGCCGATCTGGGCGCGCCCGCATTCGCACTGAAGGCGCGCGTCCAACTGTTGCGTGACATCGGTGCTGCGGTCTCGCCGTTCAACGCCTTCCTCATCAGCCAGGGTCTGGAAACGTTGAGCCTTCGGATCGAGCGGCACGTGGCGAACGCACAGAAGGTCGCCGCGTTCCTCGCCGGTCGCGACGACGTCGTCTCGATCAACTACGCCGGACTCGAATCGTCCCCGTGGTACCAGCGCGGGCAGGAATTGTTGCCGAAGGGGCAGGGCGCGATCATCGCGTTCGAGCTGAAGGGCGGTGTGGACGCGGGCAAGAAGTTCGTCAACGCACTCACTCTGCACAGCCACGTCGCTAACATCGGAGACGTGCGTTCACTCGTCATCCACCCCGCATCCACCACGCACTCCCAGCTGACTCCGGAAGAGCAGCTTGCGTCGGGCGTCACTCCCGGCCTGGTGCGTCTCGCCGTGGGCATCGAAGGAATCGACGACATCATCGCCGATCTCGAGGTCGGATTCAGCGCGGCGGCATCTTGAGTCACAGCTGCGACACAGGCGTTCGTCCTGAGGCGGTTCTTCCGTCTCCGGACGGGCGGTTGGGCACCATCGACATCGGTGGTCTCGATCTCGAGAACGGCGCTCGAATCCCCCAGGTCACCGTCGCGGTGCAACGGTGGGGCGAACTCGCCACCGACCGCAGCAACGTGGTACTCGTCGAACACGCCTTGACCGGGGACTCGCATGTGTCCGGTCCGCCGGACGCCGATCACGCTCTGCCCGGTTGGTGGAACGGAATGGTCGGTCCCGGCTGCCCCATCGACACCGACGAGTGGTGCGTCGTGGCGACCAACGTGCTCGGCGGGTGCGGCGGGACCACGGG
>NZ_BAOX01000151.1:0-11706 GCF_000813105.1 Rhodococcus sp. BS-15
CTCGACGACCAGGGTCAGGGCCGCCGCCGCGGCGGTGGCGGAATGTCGAAGGCGCGCAGACGATCTGGAACGCTGATCGCCGAACTGTTCACTGCCGCCCAGGCCATCGCGCCACAACGTGCCGAATTCGACGAGCTCGCCAACCTGGCGGACGTGGTGGCGGGCCGGGGGCAGAATGCACGCAAGATGTCGTTGCGCTCGTACGTCCTCGCGTCCCGACTCGAGGACGTCGCCGAGTCCGCCTCTGCGCGGCTGCGGCGAATGTCCTCGGGCCGCTACGAATTCGTGCACTCCGACGAGGCCGGCGTCCGCGGCAAACGGGGCGGTCTCGGACTGGACATCAGGGACGACTACACCGGCGTCGTGCGCTCGGCCAAGACACTGTCGGGCGGTGAGGCGTTCCTCGCGTCGCTCTCGCTCGCGTTGGGCCTCGCCGATGTCGTGGCCGCCGAATCCGGCGGGGTCGTCCTCGACACCATGTTCATCGACGAAGGATTCGGCACGCTCGACGCCGACACCCTCGAATCGGTGATGGCGGTTCTCGACGAACTACGTGCAGGCGGACGCGTCGTCGGCGTGGTCAGCCATGTCGACGAGATGCGGCAGCGCATTCCCAGCCGCCTCTACGTCAAGCGGGAGCGCACCGGCTCCACTCTTCAGGTCGTCGCGTCCTGACCCGAGGCCGGCTTGTCCGACTCGGCGTCCTTCTTTTCGTCGAGACCGGCTTGCTCCTCGGTCAACCCGTCGGGCAGCGGAGCCTGATCCTCCAGGTCGTCCTGATCCGGTTCGTTCGAGCGCTCGTCGATCTGCTCGGACAGGTACCTGATCAGCACGGCAGCAACCGCCGCCGCCGGGACGGCGAGGAACGCGCCGATGATGCCGAACAGTGAGCTGCCGCCCGCAACGGCCAGCAGCACGATCGCCGGATGCAGATTCATGCTGCGGCTCTGCAGGATCGGCTGCAGCACATTGCCTTCCAACTGCTGCACCGCGACGATGATGGCGAGCACGATCAGCGCAGTGGTCAGCCCGTTCGCCACCAGGGCCACCAGCACAGCGAGAGCGCCCGCCACGAACGCACCGACGATCGGGATGAAGCCACCGATGAACGTCAGGGTCGCCAGCACCAGCGCCAGCGGAACGCCGAGAATGACCAGTCCGAGACCGATGAAGAAGGCATCGATGAAACTGACGATGGCCTGAGTTCGGATGAACCCGCCCAGCGTCGCCCACATCCGTGAGAGCACCTCGCCCAGATGGCGTCCGGCGCGGCCACCGGAGAATCCGTGCAACCACGGCAGGAACTTCGGTCCGTCCTTGACGAAGAAGAACGTCAGCACCAACACCAGCGCCAGGGTGATCAGCAACGAGCCTGCAGCGGATACACCGGTGAACACGCCGGTGGCGATGACCTCGCCGCTGTCCTGCAGCCGCGCAACGATGGCCGACACGGCCGAGTCGATCTGGTCGTCGCCGATGTTCAGCGGCGGACCCTTCAACCAGTCCTGAACCTGCGCAATACCGCCCGACGCCTGGTCGACCAACTCCGGTGCCTGCTCTGCGACCGACGGGACGATCAGAGTGATGATGCCGCCGATGACGACGAAGAACACCACGAGTGAGACCGACGCGGCCAGTGCCGGAGGGAATCCGAGACGCATCATCAGCTTCGCCGGCGGCCACAGCACCGTCGCGACGATCACGGCGAGCAGGACCGGCAGCAGGATGACCCAGAGGTGTCCGATCAGCCAGCCCAGTACCCATGCTCCGGCAGCGATCGAGATGAGGATCAGCGACCACTTGGCCAGCCACAGACCGCCGACCCCGATGAGGTCACCGCGATCATTGCCGGGCGTCTCGGACTTCGACGTCTTACCGGGAACTGCCGATTCGGTCACTGTGGGGTCCTCACATTCGGCGGGTGGCGGTTCGTGAAGAACCATAACGTCCCGGCGTGCCCAGCCGGTATGTCACCGCCATCCGACGACTCGTCGACGAGGTGTGATCAGGCAGCCTCGTGCGCCAACAACCACTCTTTCACCGGCAGCCCCCAACGGAAACCGCCGAGCGCCCCGCCGATGCGCACCACCCGGTGGCACGGCACGAACAGTGCAGCGGCATTGCGAGCGCACGCCGACGCAGCACCGCGGATGGCTGTCGGTCTGCCGGACAGTTCTGCGAACTCGGAGTAGGTCACCGGCGCACCGGGTTCGACGGTGCGGAGTACTCCCCAGGCATGCATGAGAAATTCGCCGGATCGTTGCGCGACGGCAACGGAGTCGATGACGGTCAGCTCACCGCGGTGATAGTTCTCGACGGCGCGCGTCACGTCGCCGAGATCGGCCGCAGTGCGCACGCTGTCGGGTCGCATCGTCGGGTGGATCAGGACGCGGAGTTCCTCGACATCGGCGGTCCACCCGGATGCGAGGACGCGCTGATCGGCGTCGACGATGGTGCTGAACGGCCCGATCGGGGTGTCCTGGGTGGCGGCGGTGGCAGTCATGCTTGTCTTCTTTCCAGTGCGGTGATCCACAGGTGCATCGAGACGTACGAACGCCACGGAGCCCAGCGGGCAGAATTGTTCAACGAGATGCCGAGCGCCTGAGCGCCTTGGCGGACGACGAGATCGGTGTCGAGCAGAACATCGGGATCGCCGAGTAGTCGCATCACGACGTACCGGGCGGTCCAAGGTCCGATTCCTTTGAGCGCGAGCAGTTCTCGCTCCAGTTCCGGCCCTTCTCGCGCGGGATGCAGCACGACGGTTCCCGACGCGATGGCGTCGGCGACGCGGATGACGGTCTGTACCCGGGCTGCGGGTCCGGTGAGTACCTCGTGGCCCCGTTCGGCAATGACGGCTGGTTCGGGAAACAGCCTGGTGACGGCGTCGTTGCCGAGGTCGAGCGGTGAACCCAGAGCATCGACGAGCCGGGCGGTGTGGGTGGCCGCAGCCTTCAGCGAGATCTGCTGACCGATCACGGTGCGCAGCAACATCTCTGCGCCATCGACCACTCCGAGGGCGCGGATGCCCGGGTGCGCGTCGACGCTCGGTGCGAGCTGCGGGTCCGTGTGCAGGGCGTCGTCGACAGCGAGTGGATCTGCGTCGAGATCGAGCAGGTGTCTGATCCGCGCGACGGCGGGGGCCAGATCGCGCATGTCCTGCAATGTCACTGCGGCGCTGACGAATCCGTCCATCACCCGCAACGCCACGAGCCGGCTGCGTGCGGCAGGCGCAGGGATCGCACGTATTCGCCGTCCTCGGAGAAGGATTCGATGCCCTCGACCACGTGGCCTCGAAGGAACCACTCGATCCAGCCACGGTCGAGCGGTGGGCGGTACGGCAATCGCAGGGTGACCGTTCCACCCGCGGTCGGTACGGCCGTGCGGTGCGCTTCTCGGCGCAGTGTCGACGGGTCGACGGCGAAGACTTCCTTGATGGTGTCGTTGAATTGCCGGACGCTGGAAAAGCCGGCTGCGAAGGTGACGTCGGCCATCGACATGTCGGTGGTCTGAATAAGGGTGCGGGCGGTGTGAGCGCGGTGCGCGCGGGCCAGCGCGAGCGGTCCTGCACCGACTTCGGCCGTCAGCACGCGCGTCAGCTGGCGGGTCGAGTAGCCGAGGGTGCTGGCGAGGCCGTCGACGCCACCGCGTTCGACGGCTCCGTCGGATATCAGCCGCATGGCGCGAGAACTGAGGTCCGAGTGGATGTTCCAGCGTGGTGACCCGGGGGTGGCGTCGGGCTGGCAGCGGCGGCAGGCTCGGTAGCCGGATTGTTGCGCCGCCGCTGCAGTGGCCAGAAACGAGACGTTGCCCGGCTTGGGGGTGCGGGCCGGGCAGGAGGGTCGGCAGTAGATGCCGGTGGTGGAGACGGCGGTGAAGAACTGGCCGTCGAACCGTGCGTCACGCGAGGAGACCGCGCGATAACACCGATCGAAGTCCAGTTCTTGCACCTGCCGTTCGCTGCTCATGCACCTACTGTGTCAGCGCGGACGCGTCGGTGCTAGCGGAAATCGGACATCACCGTGTCAGCAGCATCGAGCCCCCGGGTTTCGGTCCGCCTCCGCGTGTCGGTCCTTCCAGTACTGCCGCACGGTCGGTGGCTGCTGACCCGGGTGGTGGCGGGCCAGATGGGCGACGTAACGGTCGTAATCGTGGTCGCCCATCACCGAGGTGATCCACCACCACAGCCCGCGCATCTAGTGCGCCGATCCGGGGCGGCGGACGGTGCCCGCCTCGATCAGCTCGTCCCATTCGGCCTGGATCTTCTTCTCCGCCGGGCTCGGAACGAAACCGCTGGGGCCGAAGATCTTCGACGGCACCTCGGGCTCCTCGTTGTCGGGCAGGTTGTCTCCCCGCACTGCCTTGATGCACACCCACACTCCGGCGAACACGACGACCAGGACGAGTACCGCGAAAATGATCGACAGCGTGCCCTGAATGAAGGTGTTACGGATGACGGCGTCGATGGCCTCGGGTGTCCCGGCGGTGCGGAACTCGCTGAGGCCCTGCGCCTTGGCGTCGCGGAACTGCGAGTGCTGCGTCCAGTAACCGATGGCCGGGACCGAGGAGAAGATCTTCTGGTACGACGCGTCATCGTCACGATGAGGTCCCAGGCCAGTGGAACTCCGGGGATCCACGCCCATTTGTAGAGGCCTCGTTTGACGACGATGACGAGTACCACCGTCAGCGCGATCGCGGCGAGGAGCTGGTTGGCGATACCGAACAGCGGGAACAGGGTGTTGATGCCGCCCAGGGGATCGGTGACGCCCATGAGAAGGATTGCGCCCCAGGCTGCGACGACGATGATCGAGCAGATCCAGGCACCGGGACGCCACGACGGATCCTTGAACTTCTTGGCCGAGGCCCCGGGCAGGTTGCCGATGCTGTCGGAGAGCATGAAGCGCGCGACGCGGGTGCCTGCATCGACCGTGGTGAGGATGAACAGTGCCTCGAACATGATCGCGAAGTGGTACCAGAACGACTTGAGCCCCGGCCCGCCGAACACCTGGTGCAGTACCTCGGACATGCCGAAGGCTAGGGTCGGGGCGCCGCCGGTGCGGGAGATGATCGATTCCTCGCCGACATCGGCTGCGGCCTGGCTCAATTCGGCCGGGGTGATGTCGCCGCCGCTCAGCGGAAGGTTGTTGACGTAGTCCGCCGCGGTCTCCGGAGTCCCGCCGGTGAGTGCTGTCGGTGCGTTGAGGGCGAAGTAGATGTGCTGGTCGAGGATGCACGCGGTGATGAGCGCCATGATGGCCACGAAGGACTCGGTGAGCATGCCGCCGTAACCGATCATCCGCATCTGCTTTTCCTTCTCCAGCAGCTTCGGCGTGGTGCCGGAGGAGATCAGAGCGTGGAAGCCCGACAGCGCACCGCAGGCGATGGTGATGAACAGGAACGGGAACAGGGACCCTGCGAATGCCGGGCCGTTGCCCTCGGTGGCGAAGCTGGTCATCGCGGGCATCTGGATCTCGGGACGTGCGATGAGAATGCCGACGGCCAGCAGGGCGATGGTGCCGACCTTCATGAACGTCGACAGGTAGTCGCGCGGGGCGAGCAGCAGCCACACCGGCAGGATGCAGGCGAGCAGGCCGTAGCCGATCAGCAGCCAGGCGACGGTCACCTTGGAGAGGGTGAACCAGTCGGTGCCCCAGTCGGTTTCGGCAACCCAGCCGCCGGCGACGATGGCGAGCAGCAGCAGGACGACGCCGATTTCGCTGGCGAGTTCACTGAACTCGTCGATGCCGCCGAGGGTGACGATGCCGCCGTTGCCGAAGGCGAGACCGGCGAGCAGATAGAACGGAATGGGGGAGACACCGAACTTGCCGGCAACGCGTGCCAGTAGGCCGAGGACGAAGAACACCGCTCCCAGTTCGGTGAGAGCGAGTGCAGTCTCGGCCACCGGTCAGTACCGACGATTGTCAGGCATTGCCGAGGATCCTGGCGGCTGCGTCGAGCCCATCGGCGGTTCCGACGGCGACCAGCAGATCGCCGGAGACGAGGGTGAAGCCCGGAGTGGGCGATGGTTGTACTTGGCCCGCACGCATCACTGCGACGATCGAGACGCCGGTCTTGGTGCGCATCCCGGTATCGCCGAGGGGGCGGCCGTCGTATCGCGAGCCCTCCCTGACGGGAAGCTGGCGGGTGTTGATTCCGGGGAGGTCACGATGTTCTTCCCCGAGCTGAGCGATGAGTTGCGGCGACCCGAGCAGATTGCCCAGGGCCGCCGCTTCCTCATTGCTCAACGTGATGGATTCCTGCGTCGCATCGGGGTCGTCCTTGCGCGAGACGATCAGCTCGTTCGCGCCGTCCTTACGGGTGATGACGCCTATGCGACGCCCGGAAGCGAGGGCGAAATCCTTCCGCACCCCGATTCCCGGCAGCAGGGTCACTTCGACGTTCATGGTCGAAATGCTAGCCCTGCAGGCAACGCGTTATCGCAAGTTGTGAATCAGGATGCGACGGCAGCCAGGAGGGCTTCGCGCTGATTTGCACCGAGGCCACCGATGCGGCGGGTATCGGCGATGGACAGCTGCTCGAGCAGCTGTGCGGCGCGCACGGAACCAACACCCGGCAGGGCCTTGATCAGGGCGGACACCTTGGTCTTCTTGACGATCTCGTCGTTCTCCGCCTTGGCGAGAACGTCAGCGACGCTGAGTTCGCCGGACTTGACGGATGCGAGCAGCTTCGACCGCGCAGTGCGTGCCTCGGCCGCCTTGGCCAGCGCCGCGGTGCGCTGTTCCGGTGTCAATACTGGTAAAGCCATGGCCTGTTCTCCTCGATTGTGGTGACCCGTCGCTCGTTGACAGGTCTCGACCCTCTTGCATCGTGCCTGGTGGCTCTCCCAATCTAACCGAACAACACGACTGTCATTCCGGTCGAGCCACCGAACCTTCCCAGCCAGGCTACGTCCTATCCGATTCGGGGTGTGCCCCGACCAGCACTTCGGCCCCGTGTCGGCCCTCGAAGGGCGTCGTGTACCGGGCATGTCCGACGCCTCCCTGAGGCGTCTGTCAGGCAGGTGCAGGCGAGTAGGTCTTCCTGAGTGCGACCTTGACCACCTTGCCGCTCGCGTTGCGCGGGAGGGCGTCGACGACGACCAATTCCTTGGGGTGCTTGAACCGCGCGAGATGGTCGCCGAGCCACACGAGAAGCTCGTCGAGGGTCAGGTCGGGGGTGCCCGGCGAATCGTGCAGTGCCACCACCGCGACGGGCACCTCGCCCCATCTGTCGTCGGCGCGGCCGATCACTGCAGCCTCGAGGATTCTGGGATGGGAGAACAGGACGTTCTCGACTTCGGCGCAGTAGATGTTCTCGCCGCCGGAGATGATCATGTCCTTCTTGCGGTCGACGACGAACACGAAGCCTTCCTCGTCCTGGCGTACGAGGTCGCCCGAGTGGAACCAGCCGCCGTGGAATGCATCTGCCGT
Source organism: Rhodococcus sp. BS-15 (assembly GCF_000813105.1). Lineage (NCBI taxonomy): Bacteria > Bacillati > Actinomycetota > Actinomycetes > Mycobacteriales > Nocardiaceae > Rhodococcus > Rhodococcus sp. BS-15. The sequence continues at coordinate 7,428 of NZ_BAOX01000151.1, forward strand.
CGCGTCGGGGTTCTCCCAGTATTCGCGCATCAATGTGGGCCCTCGATAGACGATTTCGCCGATCTCGCCCTGCGCCACGTCGTTCATCTCGTCATCGACGACGCGTGCTGCGATGGTCGGGATGACGCGTCCGACGGAGCCGAGTTTGCGGAGGGCGTCGACGCCGTCGAGCACGCAGGTGATGGGCGACATCTCGGTCTGTCCGAAGACCGCGACGTTCATCGCACCCGGGAACGTTGCCGACATCGCGCGCAGGACGGTGTCGGATGCCGGGGCGGCACCCCAGGAAATGACCCGCAGGGCAAGTTCTCTCGGGTTGGCAGCCTGCTCGGCGCACATCGCCTGCACTGCACGGGGACGAGGAAGAGGTTGGTGACACCCTCGGCGGCGAGTACGTCGAGCAGGGTGCCCGGATCGAATGCTCCGACCGGGTGGACGACGGTGGGAATGCCGAGCAGCAGGCTCGGCGCGAGGCTGCCGAGTGCGGCGATGTGGAACATCGGTGAGGCGCAGAAGCCGACCTCGTCGGTGGCGCTCATCTGCAGTGCCCGGATGCAGGTGAATGCCTGGGCCTGCATGTTCGCGTGCGTGAGCACAGCGCCCTTGGGTCTTCCGGTGGTGCCCGAGGTGTACATGATCAGTGCCGGGGCGTCGTCCGGAACGTCGACGGTGTACGCCGGCTCGACGGTGGACAGCAGCGCCTCGTAGGCGTCTCCGACGGTGATGATTTCGGTGAGTGAATCGCCTTGCGCTACAACTGCTTCGGCCAGCGGAGCGAGGGTCTCGTCGGTGATCACCAGGGTGGAGCCGCTGTTCTGTGCGAGAAACGCCACCTCCGGTGGAGTCATCCGGAAGTTCACCGGGACGGCGAGAGCGCCGAGCGCGTTGATCGCCAGTACCGCCTCGAGGTATTCGGGACGGTTGAGCATCACGATCAACACCCGGTCGCCGAATCCGATTCCGCGGCTGTGCAGAGCGCCCGCGAACCGCGACACGCGGTCGTCGAGTTCGCGCCAGCTGATCGATCGTCCCTGAAATCGAAGCGCCACCGCTTCGGGCTGCATGAGGGCGTGCCGTCGAACGTGGTTGTTCCAGTTGTTTCGGTTGGACAATCCGGGTTCGTTCGGGTGAGCGGCCATCGCCGGTTCCTCTCGTCAGCCGTATGAGCAGGGGATCGAATGTGATGCAGCCTACAGACTGTGTGCCGCTTTGTCCGGAACTCTGTCGACTACATTTCTGCAGGTCAGTGCTGTAGTAAGTTTGCGATCATTCGCATCGATGCGGCTACTGTGAGGATTCGAGACAACCGGTGGGGCAAGGGCAGGCAATGAGCGAGACAGGTACGACGGCGCAGCGGCGTCGGCCACGGAATCGAAAGGCGCAGATTCTGGTGGCCGCAGCCGAGGCCTTCAGCGAGCGCGGCTATCACCCCGTCGGAATCGAGGACATCGCCGCCACCGTCGGCATTTCCGGACCCGCGCTGTACCGGCACTTCCCCACCAAGTACTCCCTGTTCGTCGACACCGTCATGCGGATGACCGACTCCTTGGTCGCTGCAACCGATCCGGCCGTCATCGAGGTGGAGGACCCGCAGGCCCGGATCGACGCGGTCATCGGTGCCATCATCGCCACCACCATCGACAATCGCCGCACCGGTGGGTTGTATCGATGGGAGGGGCGCTATCTCGTCGGTTCGGACCGCGACTACCTACGCCGCGCGCTGCGAACGGTGCACGAGCGGGTGACGGTCCCGTTGCGGCAGCTGCGCCCCGATCTGTCCGAGGCGGATGCCGCACTGCTGGCCACGGCGTCGATCAGTGCCGTCGCCAGCATCACCGCGCATCGATCGGCGTTGTCGGCCAAACAGATCGAGGAGTCGATGCTTGCTGCGGCACGGTCGGTACTGCGGACCGATCTTCCGCAGCAAGGCAGTGCATCTCCCCACCGCGAAGCCGTGCTGGAGCACGCATCGAAACGCGAAGAGCTGCTGCACCATTCGATTCGCCTGTTCTATCTGCACGGCTACCACGAGGTGGGCCTGGACGACATCGGCGCAGCAGCGTCGATCACCGCCTCCAGCGTGTACCGCTACTTCCCCAGCAAGGCCGAGTTGCTCGAGGCCGCGTTGCATCGCGCCAACGCCCAGCTCACCGACACCCTCGCCGGTGCGCTCGAGCAATCGAACTCCCCGGTGGACGCGGTGCGGACCTTCGCGAGGCTGTACACCGAATTGACCTTCCGGCAGGGCGAACTCGTGGCCGTGTACTTCGCCGAGATCGGAAATCTACCGGCCGATCGGCGGTCCACACTGCGCCGGATCCAGCGCCACAACATCGACGGCTGGGCGCAGCTACTGCGTGAGGCGCGGCCGAACACGAGCGTGGTGGTCTCGAAATTTCTGATCCACGCCGCTCTCGGGTTGGTCTTCGACGTCGGTCGCACGGTGCGGTTCGAGCGCTCCGACCGAACCATGGCCCGGGTGCAGCAGACGATGACAGCGGTACTCCTGGGATGAATCCACTCGACGTGAAACGGAGAACAACGATGTCCGAGAACCGAACGATCGCGCGCGCAAACGAATTGCTCGCACAGCAATCGGGTGTCCTGGCCAGTGAACTGGACGAACTCTGGTCGCAGCTCGCCCCCGTACGCGCCGAGGACATCCTCGGAAGCTGGACCGGTGCCGCCTTCCAGACCGGCCACGGACTGTGCCGGGCACTGCCCGCCAGCAAGTGGCACGGTAAGAACTTCGTCTCCGTGACCGAGGCGCAACCGTTGATCTGCCGCGCCGATGACGGCTCGCTGTTCTCCAACGTCGAGATGGGGTCCGGGGAAGCCTCGCTGTGGAACATCGAGTTCCGCGGCGAGGTGACCGCCACGATGGTGTACGACGGCAAAGCCGTTTTCGATCACTTCAAGCAGATCGACGACCGCAGGCTGATGGGCATCATGAACGGCAAACCGGAGCTGGTGCTCTCTCGCGGCGAGCACTTCTACTTCGTGTTGGAGCGAGACTGATGGTCGCTGCGCGGGCACTGCTCTCGCGTGATCCTGCCGACTCGTTCACCGTCGAGAACATCGACATCGACGAACCCCGCGAGAACGAGATCCTGGTCCGGATGAAGGCGACGGGGATCTGCCATACCGATCTCGTTGCGCGACGGGCAGGTTCGGCCCAGCGGCCAGTACTGCTCGGGCACGAGGGCGCAGGCGTGGTCGAGTCGGTGGGCCGGTCCGTCCACGGAATCGATCCCGGCGACCATGTGGTGCTGACGTTCCGGCACTGCGGTGTGTGCGGCAATTGCAGGCAGGGACGGCCCGCCTACTGCGTGGACGGCCACGCTCTCAACCAGTTCGGTGCACGCGCGGACGGCACGTCCCGCGTCACGAGCGCGGGTGCTCCGGTGCTCGACGGATTCTTCGGACAGTCGAGTTTCTCCGAGTTCGCGCTGACCCGTCAGGACAACACCGTCGTCGTCGATCGGGATATCGACTTCGCCGTCGCAGCTCCGCTCGGGTGCAGCGTGCAGACAGGCACCGGTGCGGTGCTGAACGTCCTGAAGCCCCGGTCCGGGGACACCGTGGTGGTGCACGGAGCGGGTGGGGTGGGGATGGCGGCAGTGCTCGCGGCGATCACGAGCGGTGCCCGCGTGATCGCGGTGGAACGATCGAGCGCCAGAAGGGAATTGGCGTCGAGTCTCGGTGCGCACGCAGTCATCGATCCCGAGTCGGAGGATGCGGCAGCTGCGCTACTGGACGCGACCGACGGAGGCGCTACGCATGCACTCGACACCACCGGCAACGCCGAGGTGATCCGCGACGCGATGGCCGCTCTAGGCAAGGGCGGCACGCTGGCGATCGTGGCCCTCGGCCGCGGTGTGTTGCAGCTGGATCTGCTGGATACGGTGTTGAGCGGTAGGGGTATTCGCGGATGCCTCGAGGGCGACGCCGTCCCGCAGCAGTTCATCCCGACGCTCGCCGAGATGTACTCCGCGGGGGCGCTCCCCGTCGATGCGCTGATCACCCGCTATCCGTACGACCGGATCGACTCCGCGCTCGGCGACCACCGCCGCGGAGACACCGTCAAGCCGGTGCTGGAGTGGCCTTGATCGGTGCTGCCGAATCGGCGGTGGACGGGCACGCCGCAGCGCCCAGATCCCGAGGCTGTAGCCGACGGGATAGCCGGGGGTAGGTCTTGTTGGACGCGTCCGCGGTGGCCCGCGAGTGCGTCCGCTTGGGTAGGAACCGCTCCACGCGGGCCCTGGCGCGCAGAGCCCGC
>NZ_BAOX01000150.1:0-11740 GCF_000813105.1 Rhodococcus sp. BS-15
CCGGGGTCGCCGTTCCCGCCGGCGTCGTGGTCCGCTGCGGCGACGACATCGACGTCGAACTGCCGGTCGTCGTCAAGCCCGTGGACTCGGACAACTCGATGGGCGTCACACTCGTTCGCGAATCCGAGTGCCTGGCAACCGCAGTGAGCGAGGCACTGACCTACTCGTCTGCGGCGCTGGTGGAGTCGTACATCGAACTCGGCCGCGAAGTCCGCTGCGGCATCGTCGAACGAGACGGCGAACTGATCTGCCTGCCCCTCGAGGAGTATGCCGTCGAGTCGATTCGGACCAGCGCCGACAAGTTGAATCGCACCTCGGACGGGGATCTGTACCTGGTCGCGAAGGAACAGACCAAGGCGTGGATAGTGGACGTTTCCGATCCGGTCACCGAGAAGGTCTGGGCCGCAGCACGATCGTGCTATCGATCCCTCGGCTGCCGACACTACGGACTCTTCGACTTCCGGATCGACCCCGACGGGCAGCCGTGGTTCCTCGAAGCAGGCCTGTACTGCTCGTACTCGCCATCGAGCGTGCTCGCGGTGATGGCCTCGGCGGCAGGCATCGCCGTCGACGAACTGTTCGCACGATCGCTCGACGAACTGTCGGTGAAGGAGATGTCCTCGTGACGCTGGGAATCGAGATCGACGATCTGGACCTGAACTCCACTGCGACCGAAGAACTCCGAACACTGTTGGCCGAACACGGCGTGCTGATTCTGCGGAATCAGCCCCTGGACGATGCAGGCTTCCTGGCGTTTCTCCGGCGGTTCGGAGACATGATGTTCACCGAGGGCGAGACACCGGTGCCGGGCTTTCCCGATCTGAACGTCATCAGCAACGTCGGCCGAACCACACCGCCGAAATCGACCTTCCACGTGGACACCACGTATGTCCCGAATCCGCCTGCCTACACCGCATTACGTGCGGTCGAGGTGCCGGAGGCCGGTGGCAGCACATTGTTCAGCGACCAGTACGCGGCGTACGACACATTGCCTGCCGGCCCTGAAAGCGAGCCTGGCCGGTAGAACGGTGACACACCGAGTGACCGGGGTGGCATCGGACACCGATTCCTGTGCCGAACACCCCTTGTTCGCAGTACATCCCGTGTCCGGTCGCACCGCACTGGCGTTGTCCGCACCGGCGCGGTGCGTCGCGATCAGCGGAATGTCCACCGAGGAGGCACACGAGACTGTGCACCACCTGTTCGAGCACTCCACTCGCGAAACCAATGTGCTGCGACACGCGTGGGCACCCGACGATGTGGTGATGTGGGACAACCGATGTGTGATGCATCGAGCCGATCACAGCGGAGTCGTGGGAAACAGGGTGATGCATCGCGGAATGGTGGCGAATGCTGAATCGCAGTCGGTTATGTGACCGACAACTCAAAGATTTGCCGGTTCGCCCGTAGCCAGGAGAATCGAGTCATGACTTCCCCATTGACGATCAGCCGCGAAACAGCCGTCGGTGCCGAAGCTCGTCTGTCCTGGATATTGTCCGGATTGGCAGGGATGGTGGGTGCAGTCGCTTTCCTGCATTCCGCCGGCTACTTCGTGACCTTCATGACCGGCAACACCGAACGCGCGGTCGTCGGACACTTCGGGCCTCCCGACGGCAAGGAGGTCACCCCGGGTGCCTCACCTATCGCGGCTCTCGCACTCATGGGCTCCTTCCTGGCCGGCGTGGTGATCTCGTCGATCTGCCGGCGTCGTTACTGGTCGAACCATCCCCACGGAGCGACAGTGCTGACCACGATCGCGCTCGCCGGCGCGGGAGCAATCGACATCGCCATCTCCGGATGGTCGTCGGCCACCGTGAACTTCTACCCGATTCTGTTGGTGGCCTTCGCACTCGGTGCACTGAACACCGCGTTCACGAAGAAGGAAGAAACCTATATTCCCCTGAGCTACGTCACCGGCACCATGGTCAAACTCGGCCAGGGTATCGAGCGGCACATGTTCGGCGGCGGAACGCGCTACGACTGGCTCTGCTACACAGCTCTTCTCGGATCCTTCGCACTGGGAGGTGCGATCGGCGCCTTCATCGGCGTCGTCATCACCGGCCCGCAGGTATTGCTCCTCACAGCGCTGATCAGCTTCGGCGCAACGATCTTCACGTTCACCCACACCGAGCGTCGGTCGCTACTGGGATGACGTCCGCTCAGTCCTCGACCAGAGGTGAGGCCACGACGATCTTGCGCAACATCTGCTCGATGAACGTCGGGGACAGGCGTGATCCGATCAGCACTTGCCGCTGCACCAGACCTTCGATCATCACCACGAGGGTTTCTGCGTCGGCAGGTGGATCCTCGGAGTCCAGCGAGGCGACGATCCACTGGGTGTAAGTGACGAATGCTGCTCGCTGACTGTCGAACAACTCGCGGATTTCGTCGTCGTGCTGCGCCTCGCCGAGCATGATGTGGCGAGCGATCACCCGCTTGACGGCATCCCCGGACGTCATGGCGTCGATGAAATCGATGATGCGGGACACCACGACGTCGACGTTGAGCGGTTTGACGTCGACGAGACTGCCGAACGTCGCTCCGGCCACCTCGAAGTCACGGACGAACAGTTGACCGAGAGCCAGGTGAAGCAGCCGACTTCGGGTGGGCGCATGGTAGTTGACCGACCCGGGGCCGAGACCTGCTGCGGCGTCCACCGCCCGGTGCGTCAAGCCGCGAAGCCCTCGGTTGGCGAGCACCTCGATCGCGGCGGTGGCGATCTCGTCGCGCCGACGCACTCTCGACTCATCGTCCTTGGGGTGTGCCGGACTCATACCGCGCAGTGTAGTGCCAGGCCGTTGACATCTGCCGATTCCACGACCTAGCCTCAACAGATGTTGAGCAGGGTGGGGACATGAGCCGGGGACCGACGCGACGCCGGATCTTGATCGGAGCAGCCGCCGCGGCCACGGTCGCCGTCGTCGGCCCGGTAGCCAAGGCGGTAGCGGCACCGGCGACCGGTTCGGGCGACGAGTGCGGCGAGCGCTATCAGGCTATCGCGACGCCGATCGAAATCTGCCGTACGCCCGATACATGGCACAGCGAACGACGCCCGCACCGGCCGTAGTCGCGGACACCTGCGCGGGCCCTGCCCTCGCACCCGATTCGATTCCCGAATTCGATTCGATCACAACCGATCTCGCACCCACCGGCTATTCCACGATCGAAACCGGATACGGTCGACGCGCCGACGGAGTGACGTTCGTGGCAGTCCGCACGGTGATGCCGCGCGTGACGGCAGCGATGTGGGACTGGTGGTTCGGCTGGCATTCCGTCGAGGCCGCGCGCTACAAGCTGTGGCACCCCGATGCCCACCTCTACGCAGACCTCGCCGAGGATCGAACGGCACTCGACATTCCCGACAGGGCAAAATACATCGGCAACACGACGTTCGTGGACGAGTACGTCGGTTCGAAGTTGCAGCAGCTGGGCATCGCCTTTCGCGATCCCATTGCGCACGGCTTCGACGTCCCCGCAGGTCAGACGATCGTCTTCGGCCGAGTGGGCAGCTCCATCGCACCGGTGGACCTCGGCTGGCTGGCCCACCAGGTGCGCCCCGTGGACGGCGGTGCCGAGATGCGTAGCCGCTTCTTTCTCAACCTTCGAGGGCTGCACGTACCGGACGTGAAGCAGGCCGCGTGCGCCGTTCGCCGTGGGGCGTCGGTGGACCCGACGGATCTCGTGCTCGGGATCGATCTCGCTCGCGATCTGCTGCTGCACTGCGGGCAGGAGATGAACCACCTCGCCGGGTTCCTGCCAGAGCTGTACGAGGAGTTCGGCGGTCAGTGACCCAGAAAGACCTTCGCCAGCACGATGAGCGCGGCGACTGCGGCGGTGGCCAACCCACCGAGAATCGCGCGGAAGGTCAACGGGTTGCCGCGAATTCGCTCCGTGACCATCTGAATCGTGGCGATGCGCACCACGATCACGCCGCCGGCCAGCAGTTCCGACCACTGCCCCGGGAGTACCGACAACCAGCCGAGGGCCAGCATCAGGGCGGGGACGGTGCCGGAGCTCAGGATGGGCACCGCGTCGCGAAGCTCCTCGAAGGCCTTGAAGGTGCGTTGCTCGTCGGTGGCATCACCGTGCGCTTCGGGAATCTGACTGCTCGCGACGAAATCCGCGAACACATGCGCCAGAAACGTCGTCACCGCAGTGGCCAGAACCAGAACGGCAGCCGTTCCGTGCTCGATCGAGCTGGGCGTCGATGCTGCGACCGCTGCGAGGACCAGGATGTTTCCGTAGACGTAGGCGGACAGCCGCCTGGCCGCCCGCGCGGGCTCGAGCGGGCCGTCCGCGCGGGTGACCAGTCGGCGATACAGCCGTGTTCTCCGAATACGGGGTTCTGCGTCGCTCATGCAGGAGATCGTTGCACGGCAGGCGGGATCATTCGACGGGTACGCCGAGCCGCCCGGCCTGGTAGTCCTCGAACGCCTGCAGCACTTCGGACTTGGTGTTCATGACGAACGGGCCTGCCATCGCGACGGGTTCCCGAATCGGCTTGCCGCCCAGAACGAACACCTCGAGCGACTCCCCCACCGCAGACGCGGACATGTCGATCGTGTCGCCGCGGCCGAACAGAGCCGTCTGCCCCATCCGGATCGGACGCTTCTCCGCGCCCACCGTGCCCTCACCCGCCAGAACGTAGACGAGTGCGTTGAATTCACGATTCCACGGCAGCGTCAGCGCCGCGCCCGGTGCGATCGTGCTGTGCGAGAGCGCAATCGGGGTGTAGGTCGAACCCGGTCCCTGCAGCCCCGCGATCTCGCCGGCAATGACGCGGACCAATGCACCCCCGTCAGGCTCGACGCCAAGGCCACCTTGCTCCCGGTGATGTCCTGATAGCGCGGGTGCGCCATCTTGTTCTCGCGCGGCAGATTGACCCAGAGCTGAACTCCGTGGAACAACCCGCCGGACATCACCAGATGCTCCGGCGGAGCCTCGATGTGCAGAATGCCACCGCCTGCCGTCATCCACTGGGTGTCGCCACCGCTGATGATTCCGCCGCCGCCGTGAGAGTCCTTGTGCTCCATGATGCCGTCGATCATGTAGGTCACCGTCTCGAACCCGCGGTGCGGATGCCACGGCGTCCCCTTCGGCTCACCGGGCGCGTAGTTCACCTCACCCATCTGATCCATGTGAATGAACGGATCGAGAGACGACATGTCCAGTCCGGCGAACGCTCTGCGGACCGGAAAGCCTTCCCCTTCGTATCCCGTCGGTGCCGTCGTGACGGACCGGACCGGCCGAGGCACGGCGGTGGCGTCGGGCATGGAGATTCGGGGCAAGGCGAGGATGTTGTCGACCGTCACTGCGGGCATGGGCGTCCCTTTCGGCAATGTAGTTGACTCTGCAACTACTCTATCGACCTCAACCCGACGGTGTTCGACGGTATTCCCGCCGTCAGCCCTGCCGGTCGGCCAGCCACTGCCGGATCTCGTCGGTGGGCTGCTCGACGATGTCGTCGAATTCCGAGTGCTTGCCGACGAAGGCCGCGACCAACTCGCAGATCGGAACTATCCGCTTGGCGTCGGCGCGGGTGGCGTCGAGTGCCTGCTGCACGAGAACCGTTGCCAGACCACGTCCGCCGTAGGCTGCGTCGACCTCGGTGTGGAAGAAGACACGTCGGCCGTGTTCGTCGTCGACGAACTCGGTGAAGCCGACCTGCGAACCCTCCACCGAGACAGTGAAACGGTCCGCCTGTCGGGAGATCTCGACCTCGGCACCGGTTTTGTCGACCGTCATTCCGCACTCCTCGTTTCCGGTGGGCGCGCGCCGCACCTCGTTGTTCACGATCGTGCACGATCGGCGGAAATCTGTCGATCGTGATCGATACCGAACGCCTGCGTACGGCGGGTCCGTGATCCACCGTCACGGACAGGGTGACGAGTGACCGACAGGGCCTCTGTACGGTGGAGCGAAGGACCTCGACCGATGAATCATCTAGGGGAAGGAACTTCATGGCTCAGCCAGACAGGCTGGAGAAAGACCCGAACAAAGGTTTCGTGGCCCTGCTGGGCTGGAGTTTGGCCGCAGTGGAAGCACTGGACAAGTTCGATCGGCGCTACGTCGTCGTCGCCCCCGAATGGGCCGAGGCGTACTGCACCGAGCACGACATTCCTTACCTCCCGTGGAACTTCGAGCGACTCAACGATCGCTCACTGGAAATCGCCGAGACCCTCAAGGCAAAGGGCGTCGACGTCGCGATACCGCTCTACGAGGAGACGGTCGAGTGGGCCGGTGCCATCAACTCGGTGCTGCTGGGCAACCCTCGGCTGTTCGGGCAGGCGATGCTGCTGCGCGACAAGGCGCTGATGAAGCGTCGAGCGCAGTTGGGCGGCATCCGCGTCGGCATCTTCGAGGAGGCTCACGACCGCGAGGACGTCATTCGATTCCTCCGCCGCGTCAATCAGACACTGCTCAAGCTCGACGGCGATCCGAACGACCCCATTCACCTCAAGGCGTTCGACAAGGCAGGATGCCTGGGTCATCGAGTCATTCGTACACCCGACGAGGTCGACTCCATCCCGGACGAGGAATTCCCGGTGCTGATGGAATCGCACCTGGACGGGTGGGAGTTCGCCGTCGAAGCGTGGATCCACAACGGCAAGATCAAGTTCCTCAACATCTCCGAGTACGTCACGCTCGGCTATTCGGTGTTCGTCCCTGCCACACCGGAACTGGAGAAGTACCGCGAGCAGATCACGGTGCAGATCGAGAAGCTGATCAAGACCTTCGACATCGAGTTCGGTTTCATTCACCCCGAATACTTCGTCACCAGCGACGGTGAAATGTACTTCGGCGAAGTGGCTTACCGCCCACCGGGTTTCAAGGTGTTCGAGCTCCTCGAGCGGGCCTACGGATTCAACGCCTACCAGGGCCTGGCGTTGGCGTTCGACCCGAAGACCACCGAGGAGGAGATCGACGCCTTCTTCCCGAAAGAGGTCGTCGATGCAACCGGTGTGGCCGGATGTTTCGGTGTCTATCCACGACGCCGTGTCGTCAGCCATCTGCAAATTCCGGAGGAGACGACCGGGCACGACTACTACGAGACCAACGATCTGTCCGCACCGGTCGAGGAAACCGTCACCAAGAGAACAGCGTTCGGCACCCACTGGGGACTGCTGTACTTCTTCGGCGAGGATTCCTATGTCATGCGTGACTTGCTGAAGCATCAGGAAGAACTGGACTTCTACGTGTGAAACAGCAACTCGGGGACGACATCAACCCACCGTCGCAGACGATGCACGAGCCTGCACCGACGAACGCGACTACCGCCGTGGACAAAGCGTTGGCATCACGGTTGGCACAACTGGACCATGCGGTGCACGCCTTGGCCGATGCACCTGAGTTCAGCAAGAACACCAAGGTGCGACGAGTTCTGGATGGTGTGCATCGAGTCCTGTTGCAGCCCGGCGGTTGCGGTGCAATTCGCGAACGCGCCGAGGTGCTCGAGAAGGCGGGGCTGTTCGCCGGCACCGATTGGGCGCAGCCGGACATTCTCGTTCCAGGGTTCGTGGGGCCCAGCTTGCGCAGCGGCAACGACGACACCTTCGTGCTCGAGGCGACCAGCGAACTGCGCATGATCGCAATCGTCGCGGGCGAGTACGAGCATGAAGCGGTGACCGCCGAGGATGCCCGCCGGTTCCTTTCTCAGGTTCTGGCGGTGAATCTCGACGTTCTGTTCACACCCCCGTCCGAGTCGGAGCGAGTCCGATTGGGTCGCACTGCGCATCTGATCCGTGATCTGTTCGGGTACGTGGCTGGGCAGATCGGCTACGACAGTGTGCTCGACGAATTGGTGGAGGAAATCTGGCGGATTCTACGGCAGCGTCCGATTCAGGTGGACACCATCAAGGCCATGGTCACCCGCATCGCGATCTATCGTGACGATCCGACCGTCGACCTCGGCACGTCCGGGCAGGGCCTGGATCGGTTGATCACGGCGCTGTTCGGCACAACCGATGCATGCCGCGAGGATCCGGGCGTCGAGGTGTACCGGTCTCGACTCGAGGCTATGGACGTCGAGGCGTTGCAGTTCGAGGCCCGCGGATTTGCGCGAGCCATGCACGATACCGGGCTGGTCTCTCCGTACCACGCGACGCTGACGCAGTATCTCGTCGACCATTACTCGTATGTTCTGCCCGAGGCGCTCGGTCTGTCCGATACCGGCCGGACCTGCCTGACGCGGTATCCGGAACTGGTCCATCGCCTCATCGAAGAAACGGTGTTCCCCGAAACTGCGCAGTGCCTCTACGGACTGGCGTTGCTCCTCGATCGCGGGATTCTGCATCAGCCGCCGATCGTGCCGTCACTGTGGCGGCAGATGTCGCTGAAACTCGCTCCGGCAGTGCGGGAACGACTGATCACCACGTTCGGGCCGGTCCCCTCTCCCGAGTCACGCTTGCTCGGGGGTCTGCTCTCGATGCTCGGGCAGCCCCTCGGTGTGGGCCAGGGAGACAACCCGACGTGTCAGTCGGCCCGGGCATTGTCGATGTGGGCCTACAACGATCCCGACTACCTGCTGCAGATGGTGGTGTGGGCGGCACGTGACGAGGAGATCGTCATGCACTTCGAGGGGCAGTCGATCTCGTCGACCGAGAGCGTCAGCGGCGTCGCCACGTCCGATCCGGTGGACCTCGATCCCGCGTCGCTGTTGCTGGTTCCGCACCTCGATCGCATCTACGCCGAGATGGTGCGACGGTGCGCCGATCGTCCCGGTGATCCGCACCGCTGGGTCAACCCCGAGTTCCACGGGTGGTGGTCGGCGCGCGAGTTCCACATCGACGTCGATGTCGCGACCGGCAACCTCGTCGACCTGGACGCCTTTCTGCGGCAGTTCCACGCGGCGTACCATCCGGAATACAACGGGCACCAACCGTTGATCCATCCGCAACCGGCGGGGGTGGCCGTAACCGACAGTGCCGCACGCTATGTGGGGTGGCACGCCATCACGATCCTGCGCGTCGCCCCCCGATCCCGACGGCGTCATGCGGGTGTATTTCTTCAATCCGAACAACGACAGCGGGCAGGACTGGGGCGACGGCGTCGTGGTGGGTACGGCCGGCAACGGCGAACGCGCGGGCGAAGGTTCGCTTCCGTTCGACCAGTTCGCCTCACGGCTCTACATCTTCCACACCGATCCGCTCGAGAACGGCGAGCCCGAGAGAATTCCGGCCGAGGACATCGAGCGGATTCGGGGCTACATCGAACGGAGTTGGGGCGCAGAACGTTCGGTGCCTCAGGCCTGAGATCTTCCGATGCGCCTCCAGTCCACGGAGCGGAGGCGCATCGCAGGTCCGCGTGGTCAGTCCTTCTTGTCGAGCGCCTCCGGCTTGTGCACTGCATCCTTACCCGACTTGTCACTCTCGACGCGGTACTGCGGGTCGTCTTTCGACGCCTTCACGGTACGGCCTGCAGCTTCGGTCTCGGAGGTGATCTTCTCCACTACCTCGCCCTCGGTCGCGGTTCCGTGGGTCTGCCATTCGACCTTGTCGCCCTTGTGCAATTCGTCTTTCGACATGTTCGGGTGGTCCTTTCTCCGGTGTGAACCCTGCTTACCCGCCGGAGTCTCGTTGCAATCAGCTGGTTCCCAGGGCCGGTGCCAATGTGGTGTACCAGGCCTCGCGTAGCTGATCCTCGAACAGCGGCCAGGTGTGCGCGCCCTCCTCGCGCATGGACACCGTTGCCGGTACGTCGGCTCGGCGCAGAGCGTCGACGAAGATCGACGTGCAGTGGTTGACCATTGCTTCGACCGCCATGCCGCCGAACGGCGGGATCGCGCCGTCGGGAATGCGATCCACCGGTCCCGGGAGTCCGCGGGACGAGCTGACGTACACCGCGGTTCCGCGTAGCCGCTCGACGTTGAGCGATGGGTCGTGGTCGCGCCATCCCTGGCTTCCGGGTAGCCCCCACATATTGAAAGGGTTGTTGAGCCCGCCGGCGATCATCGCGAGATACCTGCGGTGGCAAGCGGGTTGGACGGGGCCGGGCATCCGCTGAAGGACGCGGCCGCGTCGAACACGTCCGGGGCCTGGATCGCGAGGTCGAGTGCGGGACCCCCACTCATCGACAGCCCGGCCACGCCGCGCCTGCCGGTCGATCCGTAAGCTGCGTCGACGGCGGCAGGCAATTCGCGGCTGAGGTAGGTCTGCCACATGTTGCTGCCGAGCACCGGATCCGTTGTCTGCCAGTCGGTGTAGAAGCTGAAGCGGCCGCCGATCGGAGCCACGACGGTGACCTTCTTGTCGAGGAAGAACTTCTCGACGCCGGAATTGTTGAGCCACCCGACGCCGTCCTCGTTGCCGAGCGCACCGTTGAGCAGCACGAGAGTGGGCGCGGGACCACCCTCGGGGGAATGCAGCACCTCATTGGAGATGACGCGATTCATGGACGGGGAGAACACGTTCAGCACAGCTCGGGTCGCCGACACCTGATGGATGCCGATGGCTCCCGCAGCCGCATCGGCCGATCCCGAGTTCCCCGGCAGCGCCTGCGCCGACGTTCCGGTCATCAGCATCGACGCCACTGCGGCGGCGGTCACCACCGCAGCGGACCGAGTTCGCTTCTTTCTCTTCTGTCCCACACGCAACATCAGCACCACACGAGGGTCGCACGAATTCCGCTTTCTACCGCTAACGATCGGGTTACGAAACCGATCGGTCCGTTGGTTGGTCGGTAGAGCGGATTCGCGCGGCCTGCATCGTCAGATGGTGCCGCTCGGGAATCGACGACGCCTTCTCCGCTGCCTGCGCATACAACTCGGCGGCACACTGCAGATCACCGGCCTTCTCGTACAGGTACGCGGCCGCCGCCGTGTGCCGCGGGACGGCCGGATCGACCTCGCCCAGTGCTACAAGCCCCGCCGTTGGACCCTCGGCCTCCCCGATCGCCACCGCTCGGTTGAGTCGCACCACGGAACTGTCTGTGAGAGCGAGCAACTCGTCGTACCACTCGACGATCTGCGGCCAGTCGGTCTCCTCCACACAGCTCGCATCGGCGTGTAGAGCGGCGATGGCCGCCTGCGCCTGAAACTCACCCAACCGATCCCGGGCGAGCGCAGCCTGCAGAATCCGCACGCCCTCCGCTATCAGCGCTGTGTCCCAACGAGATCGGTCCTGCTCCGCGAGAGGGATGACGTGACCGTCGGGCCCCGTCCTGGCCGAACGCCGTGCGTGGTGCAGCAGCATCAGCGCCAACAGCCCGGCCGTTTCCTCGTCGTCGGACAGCCCGGCCAACTGCCGGGTCAACCGAATCGCCTCGGCCGCCAGATCGACGTTCCCGGTGTACCCCTCGTTGAAGACGAGATACAGCACCCGTCGCACCGTCCCCACATCACCGGGGGCGTCGAATCGCACGTCGCGCACCGTGCGTTTGGCTCTGCTGATGCGTTGTGCCATGGTCTTCTCCGGCACCAGATACGCCTGCGCGATCTGCTGCGTCGTCAATCCCCCGACGGCACGCAGCGTCAGTGCCACCGCCGCCGCCGGACCGAGCGAGGGATGCGCGCACAGGAAGAACAACTGCAACGTGTCGTCGACGCCGCCCACACTGCCGGGATCCGGTTGGGCAGCGACTCGATCCTCACGGGCTCGTCGCGCCTTCTCGGAGCGTTGCGCGTCCAGAAATTTTCGCCACGCGACGGTCACCAGCCAACCCTTCGGATCGGCCGGCGCTTCGGCGACCCACGTGGAGGTCGCCTCGAGCATCGCCTCCGCCGCGGCGTCCTCGGCCGACGCGA
>NZ_BAOX01000149.1:0-11834 GCF_000813105.1 Rhodococcus sp. BS-15
CGCACGGTCCCGTCGGAGTCGCAGCGCGCGCGGTGAGGCCTGGGGCGCTGGACGACCGCGACGAGCCCGACCGAGAGATCGTCGATGGCGTTGCGGGCGGTGTACGGGTCGTTGACTCCGCTCGACAGTGCACGTACCGCCATTTCCGTCATCTGTTCGACGGCGAACGCAATATCGTGCCGAGGCGTTCTACTGGTGCCGATGGCGAACGAGCCTCGAATTCGATCGACCGCGTCCTCGGAGATGTCTGCGGAGCGGTCGGCGAGGATGTCGGCGAGCGGCTCTCCCGCGACGACGTGCTCACCGGGTGCGCGATGGATCTCGACCAGGGTGCCGCTGTCGGTGGCGATCTCGAGCACTTCGTTTTCGTCGATGTCGATGATCACCCCGGACTCCTCGGCGAGGATCGTGGTGTAGACGGGCGGCTTGACGACACCCTCCGCCGAGGTGGCGTCGGTGGGTTGTTCGACTGGGTACAGCTCGTCGACGGTTTCGGAGAGCTCGTCGCGAACCCGGCCGGACAGCGTTGCGACCTGAATCGACTGGGCGATGTGATGAATGAAGTAGACGAGCACACCCACGTCCACGACCGCGAGCGCGACGGCCACGTTGACGGCGATGTCCGGCACGAACACCGATCCGTCGGATTCGATCGAGCGAATCGATCGCAACACCATCAGCGAATACAGGAACGTGGCACCGAAGATGCCGAGCACCACCTGATTGCCACGGTCTGCCATGAAGTTGCGCACCAGGCGGGGACCGTACGAGGAACTGGCGGTGGCGAGAACCGAGATGGTGATCGAGAACGAGGTTGCGGCGACGCCGAGCATCGAGCCGCCGATGGCACCGAGGATGTCGCGGCTGCCACTGGCACCCACGTGGTAGAACAGCGAACCGGTCAGGTCTACCCGGGTGTCGAGAAAGTAGCGATCGAGACTCACCAAAGCCTGCGCGAGCACGAGTGCGACTACTCCGAGGACGGCGGGAATGAACCAGAACGATTCCCGCAGCTTCGCCATGTGTTCCTTCATGACGCACAGTCTTCCCGTGGGCGTCCGAATCAACCCTCGGTATTCGAATCACGGTGATCGAAAGGGTCGATTCGTTTCGTCTCAGGCCAGCAGAGTCGGCTTTCGTGCCACAGTGACGGCCCAGTCCGCGTTGTTGCGCCAGGGCCGCAGATCCCACGTCGAGAATCTGTGTTCGAGGACGAAGCCGACCGCCGCCAGATCCTCGTCGAGCATGGCGACGGTGTACTCGCGATCGGTGGCGAATCCGGTGACGAACACGCCGCCTTCGGTCAGGTGCGCCCAGATGCGTTGAAGCGCTGCGCGTTCGGTACCGGGCTTCATGAAGACGAGTACATTGCCCGCCGCCACGGCCGCGTCGAAGGTCCGTCCCAGATCCAGCGTCGTCAGATCGGCGACATGCACGTCGAGTTCGGGATGTGCGCGCGCTGCCTCGGCCAGAACCGGATCGAGATCCACTGCGGTCACACGGTGTCCGCGTCGGGCCAACTCCACCCCGAGTCGGCCGGTGCCGCATCCGGCATCGAGAATGCTCGACGCGGGGGAGACGACCGCGTCGACCATGCGGGCCTCGCCGTGCAGATCCACGCCGCGTTCGGCCAGGCGGTCGAATCGCTCGATGTACCGCGCGGAATCGTCTGCGGAGTTCTCGACTTGCCAGCGTGTGGTCACCCCCAGGGTAGGTCAGGTCGGTTGTTCTATGGCCGACTGGGCTTCGGCGACCCGGGCGCGGGCCGCCCCGACTGCCTCCGCCGTCGACTCCGCCTGTACGACACTGGCCTCGTTTGCTTCTCGCGCAGCCTGCGCTGCGGCTTTGGCTGACTCCAGTTCGGCCTCGATTCGCTCTACTTCCGCTGCAGCGCTGCGTAGTTCGGACGCCGTTCGTTCAGTCTCGGCCCGGGCTTCGTCGGCTTCGGTTCGCGCAGCATCGAGATCGGATTCGGCCGAGTCGAGTTCGGCGAGCAGTCGGTTCCGCTCGGCCTCGTCGGCTTTCTGCCGGTCGTCCTCGATCTCCGGAGACGCTGGGTCGTCATCGTCGTCGGGCGGGTCGGGAACGAGGGAGAGCAGCGCAGGCCCGAAGCCGCTATACGTTTCGGCCACCACGGTTCTGCCCGCGCGGACGCGGTCGCGTATGTCGGCATCGGCCATCGCTGCGTTAAGGGTGTTGGCGATCTCGCGGGCAGCGTTGTCGCCGACGGTCGCGCCGAGGTCGCGTCCCAGCGAGACTGCTCGATCGGTCAGGGCGCGTATAGATGTGCTTCGAGCAGTGGACAATTCGCGCAGTCGGGGTCCGTCGCCGCGCTGCTGGGCTCGTTCGAGTTGCTCACCCAGATCGAACAGTTCCGCCAGGGCCGATTCGTCTTGCCGAGCGAGTGTGTTCACCAACCACGCCACGACCGTGGGCTTGCGGAGGGCACCGATGCGGGTGGCATCTGCTTTGTTGCCGGCTTTCTTGAACCGGGCGACATATGCGGCGCGATGCGAGACGAAATCGGCGGGAGGGAGTGAGTACAGGTCGTCGACGACGGTCTCGACTCGGGGGAGATTCTCGGACATCGAAGTCCACCGTCTCGTTCGAGCAGCCACCGTACGACGGTGACGTGCGTGAAAGATGTGTGCCCCCGGCAGGATTCGAACCTGCGGCCTTTCGCTCCGGAGGCGAACGCTCTATCCCCTGAGCTACGGGGGCGCACCGGACGAACCGGTGTGCCTGTTGGGCTGTACGAAAGACTAGCGCATGTGCGACGGGAGTCGAAATCACCCCTCGGGCAGCGGCTGCGCACCCTTCTCGGCGAGCATCTGCTTCATCAGCGTCGACTCGCTGGTCTGGGTGGCAACCATGGACTTCGCCAGATTGATCACCGCCGGTGACTGCGCGTGAATCTGCGCGTACTCCATCATCGCCAGGCCACCCTCGTGGTGGCGCAGCATGAGTTGGAGGAACATCACGTCGACGTCCGAGCCGGTGGCCTGGCGAAGAGCGGCGAGTTCGGTCGAATTGGCCATGCCCGGCATGGCCCGGGTGGGATCCGAGGATCCGGGATCCATGGACATCCCGCCCATCGAGTGACCGTGCGAGTCGTCCTCGGCCATCCAGTTCATATAGCCGTCGGTCGAGATCGGTGCTCGATCCCACAGAGCCAACCAACCCTGCATCTGTCCCACCTGGTTCTGCTGCGAGGTGAGCATGTCGAAGGCCAGGCTCTTGACGGCCTGATCGGGAGCATTGGTCAACGCCACCGCGGCCATCTCGATGGCTTGGTTGTGGTGCACGGTCATGTCCTGAGCGAAACCGACATCTACCGAGTCCGCGGCGGGTGCACTGCCGTCGCCGCCCAATGGGCTCTGCACCAGAAAGCCCACGGCAAAGCCGATCGCCAGGACGGCGATCAGCGCCAACGCCACCAGGGCGGTGCGCTGACTCGGCTTGGTCGCGGACGTGGTGGCTGCCGCATCCTCGGTCGGTGTCGGGTCGGTCATCAGTTGGTGGGGATCTGGAGATCGCTCGGCAGCTGCATTCCGCCGGCCCCGCCGGTCTCGCTGGCGTCGGGAGTGATTCCTGCACCGTCCATCGGCACCGCATCCGGGCCGGGCGCGGAGGCATCGAACAGCGGTGGGTTGTCCGGATCGAAGGCGTTGTCACCTGTGCCCGGCACCGATGCGCAGCTGGCACCGACCTCGGGGTAGGCGAAGCGGTTCAGGCGCAAAGCGGAGATGAACTGGCTGATGCGTTCGTCGTCCACGCTGTCCAACTTGAGCTGGTGGCCCCAGGACTGCAGCGAGACCGGGGAGTCGAGGCCGGGGTACGGCGACATCATCATCTGCGTTTCGCCGTCGACGCGATCGGCGAGGGTCTGGACCTGATCCGAGTTGAGATCGTCGGGGTTGTAGGTGACCCAGACGGCACCGTGCTCGAGGGAGTGCACCGCGTTCTCGGTGCGAATGGCCTCGGGATAGACGATTCCCGTGCAGGTGGCCCACACGGCATCGTGCGGTCCACCGAACGGCGGCGACTGGTCGTAGGCGACTCGCTGCGTGCGCCCGACGTGCAGAGCGGCCGGGTACTCCTGCATCGTCACGCCCTCGATGGCCGTCGACGGATCCTGGTTGGCCTCGCTGGGCTCGAACTTCTGCGCCTCGGCTCGGTCCTGGTACTTCGGATACAGATTGATCCCGAGGCCCGCAACGAGACCGACGACAACGACGACACCGGCAACCGTCAGCCAGGGAATCTGCCTGCCCGTAGCAGTGGGCACGCCGCCCTTCTTCTTGCGAGCTGACTTCTTGTTGGCTGCATTGATGGCTTTGTCTGCCTTCGCAGCCGACTTGTTCTGACTGCCTTTGTCGGGACCCGTTGGCATCGCTGTAGTTGCTCTCTCAGTCGAGGAAAGGTGGTGGTCGGTGGCGCTGGTGCTGCGTATCTGCTGGTGACGGCAACATTGGATGAGCGTCGGCGCAGAGCGCCCTCACTGTACGTTCTCTGCCTGAGAGCGTGCTCAGAGCCTGCGCGGACCACGTCGGCCGAGGCTGCTCGCGGGCAGACGGGCAGTGGATGCGAGGACGCCGCGCACCAGCCAATAGGATAGCTACCTGTGACTCCCGCCGATCTTGCCGAACTGCTTCACGCGACCGCCGCGAAGGTGCTTGCCGACCGTGGCCTGGATGCATCCGTCCTCCCTGCGAAGCTGACCGTCGAGCGTCCCCGCAATCCCGAGCACGGCGACTACGCGACCAACGTGGCACTCCAGGTCGCGAAGAAGGCCGGAGCCAATCCTCGCGACTTCGCCGGCTGGCTCGCCGAGGCTCTTGCCGCCGACGCCGCCATCGCCGAGGCCGACGTCGCAGGCCCCGGATTCCTGAACATCAGACTGGCCGCTGCAGCGCAGGGCGAGATCGTTGCCCGCGTGCTCGCGGCAGGTTCGGCATTCGGCAACGGGTCCTCGATGGCAGGCAAGAAGGTCAATCTCGAGTTCGTCTCGGCCAACCCGACCGGTCCGGTTCACCTCGGCGGTACCCGGTGGGCAGCCGTCGGAGATGCACTCGGCCGCATCCTGTCCGCCCACGGGGCAGACGTCACCCGTGAGTACTTCTTCAACGATCACGGCGCTCAGATCGCGCGCTTCACTCACTCGCTCATCGCCGCAGCGAAGGGTGAGCCTGCACCAGACAACGGCTACGCGGGCGAATACATCGCCGACATCGCAGCGCACGTGCTCGCCGAGCGACCCGATGCGCTCGCGCTGGACACCGAGGCGCAGGAAGAGGCGTTCCGATCCGTCGGCACCGAGTTGATGTTCGATCGGATCAAAGCGAACCTGCACGAGTTCGGCGTCGACTTCGACGTCTACTTCCACGAGAACTCGCTGTTCGAGTCCGGAGCCGTCGACAAGTCCGTCGAATACCTCAAGACCTCGGGGAGCCTCTACGAGGAAGACGGGGCCTGGTGGTTGCGGTCCACCGACTTCGGCGACGACAAGGATCGCGTCGTCATCAAGAGCGACGGCAACGCCGCCTACATCGCCGGAGACATCGCCTACTTCCAGGACAAGCGGCAGCGCGGCTTCGATCTGTGCATCTACATGCTCGGAGCAGATCACCACGGATACATCGGGCGGCTCAAGGCCGCCGCGGCGGCGTTCGGAGACGACCCCGAGACCGTCGAGGTCCTCATCGGCCAGATGGTCAACCTCGTCCGCGACGGCGTTGCGGTGAAGATGAGCAAGCGTGCCGGAACCGTCATCACCCTCGACGACCTGGTCGAAGCCATCGGCGTCGACGCCTCCCGGTACGTCATGATCCGTTCGTCCGTCGACTCCAGCATCGACATCGACCTCGCGCTGTGGGCGAGTGCGAGCAACGAGAATCCGGTGTACTACGTCCAGTACGCCCACGCCCGGCTGGCCTCGCTCGCGCGCAACGCCGCCGAACTGGGAATCAGCGCGCAGCAGCCGGATCTGAGCCTGCTCACCCACGAGCAGGAAGGCGAGCTGATCAGGACGATCGGCGAGTACCCACGAGTGGTGGCCAGTGCCGCCGAACTACGCGAACCACACCGGATCGCCCGCTACCTCGAAGAGCTGGCGGGGGCCTACCACCGTTTCTACGGTGCGTGTCGAGTACTTCCACAAGGAGACGAGGAGCCCGGACCTGTGAACACTGCACGACTGGCGTTGGGGAACGCGACCCGGCAGGTCCTGGCCAACGGCCTCGAACTGCTCGGGGTCAGCGCACCGGAGCGCATGTGAGCGCACATCCGGCGGGACCCAAGCATGCCGATGCCCCCGCGAAAGAATCGATGTCCCATCGCCCGGCCGACGCGTCGGAGATGACGACGCTGCCCGAGCAGGTGTGGCCCCGCAACGCCGAGCGCGGTGAGGACGGCACCGTCCGCCTCGCCGGAGTGTCGGTCACCGATCTCGCGGAGCAGTACGGCACACCGTTGTTCGTCATCGACGAGGACGACTTCCGTTCGCGCTGCCGTGAAATGGCCGCCGCATTCGGGGCACCCGAACGAGTGCACTATGCCTCCAAGGCTTTCCTGTGCGGTGAGATCGCACGCTGGGTCGCCGACGAAGGGCTCTCACTCGACATCTGCTCCGGAGGCGAGTTGGCCATCGCGTTGGCCGCCGGATTCCCGGCTGATCGAATTGCCATGCACGGCAACAACAAATCGGTCACCGAGCTCGAGGCGGGCGTGCGCGCAGGCGTCGAACATGTGGTTCTCGACTCCAACATCGAGATCGACCGTCTCGACGGCGTCGCCGGCGCAGCAGGTGTGGTGCAGGACGTTCTGATTCGCATCACCGTCGGTGTCGAAGCGCATACGCACGAATTCATCGCCACCGCGCACGAGGATCAGAAGTTCGGATTCTCGCTCGCCGACGGCTCTGCGCTCGAAGCCGTCCGGCGTGTGTTCGCTGCCGACAACCTTCGCCTCGTGGGACTGCACAGTCACATCGGTTCGCAGATATTCGAGGTCGACGGCTTCGAACTGGCGGCCCACAAGGTCATCGGGCTGCTGCGAGACATCGTCTCGGAGTTCGGCGTCGACAAGACCGCACAGATCTCGACTCTGGATCTCGGTGGCGGCATGGGTATTTCGTACGTGCCGAGTGACGATCCGCCCCCGGTGGAGCAGCTCGCGGCGAAGTTGACCGCCATCGTGGAGACGGAGTCCGCCGCAGTGGGACTGCCTGTTCCGACGATCGCCGTCGAGCCCGGCCGCGCCATCGCCGGACCGGGCACCGTCACGCTCTACGAGGTCGGCACGATCAAGGATGTCACCGTCGACAAGTTGACGCGCAGGCGCTACATCAGCGTCGACGGCGGCATGAGCGACAACATCCGAACCTCGCTGTACCAGGCCGAATACGACTGTCGATTGGTCTCGCGCTCGAGCGATGCCGAGGCCGTCGTGGCTCGGGTGGTCGGAAAGCATTGCGAGAGCGGCGACATCGTCATCAAGAACACATGGATGCCGGCAGACGTCGGGCCGGGCGACCTGCTCGCGGTAGCGGCCACCGGGGCCTACTGCTACTCCATGTCCAGTCGCTACAACCTGCTGACGCGGCCCGCTGTGGTTGCGGTCAAGGACGGGCACGCGCGCCTGATCCTGCGGCGGGAAACCATCGAAGATCTGCTCAGCTTGGAGGTTCAGCCATGACATCGAAGCCGATAGGCGTCGCCGTACTCGGACTCGGAAACGTCGGTAGCGAGGTCGTCCGCATCCTCACCGAGAACGCCGAGGACTTCGAGGCCAGAATCGGTGCGCCACTGGCGATTCGAGGCATCGCTGTGCGGCGAGTCGACGGCGATCGTGGAGTACCGGCCGAGCTGCTCACCGACGACCCGGCAGAATTGGTCGGCCGCGACGACGTCGACATCGTCGTAGAGGTACTCGGCGGCATCGACATTCCACGCAAGCTGGTGCTGTCTGCTCTGGAGAAGGGCAAGTCCGTCATCACGGCCAACAAGGCCTTGCTGGCCGAGTACACCGGAGAGCTCGCCGACGCGGCCGAGAAGTCCCGTGCCGACCTGTATTTCGAGGCCGCCGTGGCCGGAGCCATTCCCGTGGTTCGTCCGCTGATGCAGTCCCTCGCGGGTGATCGCGTGAACAAGGTTGCCGGCATCGTCAACGGCACCACCAACTTCATCCTCTCCGCCATGGACGAGACCGGAGCGGACTACGCCGAAACCCTCGCCGAGGCAGGGCGTCTGGGCTACGCCGAGGCCGATCCGACCGCTGACGTCGAAGGCTACGACGCTGCATCGAAGGCTGCCATCCTGGCGTCCATCGCATTCCACACGCGGGTCACTGCCGGTGACGTCTATCGCGAGGGAATCAGCAAGATCACCTCGGACGATCTCGAAACCGCGAAATCCTTGGACTGCACCATCAAGCTGTTGGCGATCTGCGAGCGGATCGTCACGCCCAAGGGTAAGGAGCGGATCTCCGCTCGGGTCTACCCCGCGCTCGTTCCGCTGAACCACCCGTTGGCATCGGTGAACGGTGCATTCAACGCCGTGGTCGTCGAAGCAGAGGCCGCCGGTCGCCTGATGTTCTACGGCCAGGGCGCCGGCGGTGCGCCGACCGCGTCCGCAGTACTCGGCGACCTGGTGATGGCCGCACGCAACAAGTTCTACGGCGGACGGGGCCCCCTCGAATCCAAGTACGCCAAGCTCAAGGTGGCCCCCATGGGTGACATCCTCACTCGCTACTACGTCAGCATGCAGGTCGCGGACAAGCCGGGCGTTCTCGCCACGGTGGCGGCCGAGTTCTCCAAGCGCGACGTCAGCATCTCCACGGTGCGTCAGCAGGGTTCGGGTGACGGAGCCAGGCTCGTCGTCGTCACGCACCTCGCGGCCGACTCCGCACTGTCCGACACCGTCGCATCCCTCGAGCAGCTCGACGTCGTCGTCAACGTCGCCAGCGTTCTCCGATTGGAAGGCACCACCGTATGAGCGTCCACACCCCCTGGCCCGGTCTGATCGAGGCGTACCGCTCGCGTCTGGCGATCGGCCCGGATTGGAAGACCGTCACGTTGCGCGAGGGCGGCACCCCGCTGTTGCCGGCCGGGCACCTGTCCGAACTGACCGGGTGCACAGTGCATCTGAAGGTCGAGGGACTCAACCCCACCGGCTCTTTCAAGGACCGCGGGATGACCATGGCCGTCACCGACGCGCTCGCCCGAGGCCAGGAAGCCGTTCTCTGCGCCTCGACCGGCAACACCTCGGCCTCCGCGGCCGCCTATGCAGCCAAGGCCGGAATGAGCTGTGCCGTACTGGTTCCGCAGGGCAAGATCGCCATGGGCAAGCTTGCTCAGGCAGTCATGCACGGAGCCAAGATCATTCAGGTGCAGGGCAACTTCGACGATTGCCTCGAACTGGCCCGCAAGACCACGGCCGAGTTCCCGACCATCGGTCTGGTCAACTCCGTGAACCCCGTCCGAATCGAAGGCCAGAAGACCGCGGCCTTCGAGATCTGCGACGCCCTCGGCGACGCACCGGACATCCATGCACTGCCGGTCGGCAACGCAGGCAACATCACCGCGTACTGGCGCGGCTACTCGGAGTACTTCCGTGACGGTCTCACCACGCGCAGGCCGCGGATGCTCGGAGTCCAGGCCGCAGGTGCCGCTCCTCTGGTTCACGGTGCGCCGGTGAAGGATCCGGAAACGATCGCCACCGCGATCCGGATCGGCTCGCCCGCATCCTGGAACGGTGCCGTCAACGCCAAGGAAGAATCGAACGGAGCATTCCGCGCAGCGACCGACGAGGAAATCCTCGAGGCGTACCGATTGATCGCGAAGACCGAGGGCGTGTTCGTGGAGCCCGCCTCCGCGGCCAGCGTCGCCGGTCTGCTCGCAGCTCGGAAGGAAGGCTGGCTGGAACCGGGCCTGACCGTCGTGTGCACGGTCACCGGAAACGGCCTCAAGGATCCCGACACAGCGCTGTCGGGAATGCCTGTCGTAGAACCCATCTCGGTCGATCCCGTCGCTGTCGCGGCTGCGCTCGAGCTGGCCTGAGTTGACGGAATCTCCGGCAATGACGACGACACTCCCCATCGGGCTCACGGTCACCGCGCGCGTTCCGGCGTCCAGTGCCAACATCGGACCCGGATTCGACAGTCTCGGAATCGCTTTGGGGCTGTACGACGAGATCGAGGTCACGACCACCGCGTCGGGACTTCGAATTCACGTCGACGGTGAGGGTTCGGCGGACGTGCCGTGGGGTCCGACGCATCTGGTGGTGCGCGCCATCGAGCGGGGGCTCGAAGCTGCCGGAGTGTGGGCCGACGGTTTGGATGTCCACTGCCGCAACGTGATTCCGCATTCGAGGGGGCTCGGTTCCTCCGCGTCGGCTGTGGTCGGTGGCCTGGCTGCCGCGAATGCGCTGGCCGCGAAAGTGGATCCGTCGCTCGCGCTGTCGGAGGGGCAGCTCGTCCAGCTGTCGTCGGAGTTCGAGGGTCATCCCGACAACGCGTCGGCGAGTTGCCTCGGCGGTGCGGTCGTGTCCTGGAGCGAACCGCCCAATGCCAGTGTGACGGCGCGGAACTACGCAGCCGTGCGGCTCGAGGTGCACCCGAGCATCAAGGTCGTCGTGCTCATACCGTCCGAACGCTCGTCGACGTCGCACACCCGGGGACTGTTGCCCGAGTTGGTGCCCCATCGTGACGCGGCCTTCAACGTCAGCCGAAGTGCACTTGCGGTGGTGGCGCTGACCGAGCGTCCTGATCTGTTGATGTCCGCGACGGAGGACCTGCTGCATCAAGGCCAGCGCGCCCAGGCGTTGCCCGACACCACTCGCTGGATCGCCACCTTGCGTGCGCGGTCCATCGCAGCCGTGGTGTCCGGCGCGGGCCCGACGGTCATGGCGCTGTGCACCGAGGAGTTTCCGGCCGATCTGCGCGAGGCTGCATCGGCCGAGGGGTGGCGGGTGCTCGACCTCGACGTGGCCGACGGAGTCACCGTCGCGTGACAACCGACGAGTAGGGTTCTTGCCGAGTGGGGACAACGGCGCTATGGTGAACCCTGTCCGTACATCGTGCGCTTCAGACGCCGGTTTCGTCAGGGCAATCAGGTCGCTGTATTCGGGGGATTCAAACGTCCGAGTGATGTGACGCTCCTGACTCGATCCTCCCCGCGGTTCTCTGCGGTCTCGGATCGATGGTGTCGTCGACGGAGTGCGTCGAACATGAACGGCAATATCCGAGCTCGGCAGAACGCCGAACTGCGGAACGAACCCTCGGCTGCGCATCGAGCGAGCGAGGGAAGGAAAGGACCTCCGTGACCGATACGGAACTAATCTCTGCGCCCGAAACGTCACGCCGACGTGCAGGCCTGTCCGGAATGGTTCTCACCGAGCTGCGCAGCCTCGCTGGTGAACTCGGTATCAAGAGCGTTTCCGGTATGCGCAAGGGCGATCTGATCGCTGCGATTTCCGAGCGTCAGGCGGGCAGCGCACCGGCCAAGTCGGACGCGCCGATATCCGACGCACCGAAATCCGACGCACCCAGGTCGCGTCGTTCCGCTGCATCCGCGCCTGCCGTCGAAGATCGGCCGGCAGCCGAGGCGGCACCGAAGCAGTCGGCTCCCGAAGCGCCGTCCTCGGACGCACCCGCGACGCAATCGGGCGATTCTGCCGATACGGCTCCCGAGACGGGTCGCCGAACACGCGGACGTCGTGCCGCAGGTCGCGCGCCGGTGCTCCCGATCAACTCCCACTCGAGGACAGCAACGATTCGGCCGGATCCGCTCCCGCGGCGACCGATTCGCCCGCAGCCGCGCCGCAGGCCGAGAAGTC
>NZ_BAOX01000148.1:0-11847 GCF_000813105.1 Rhodococcus sp. BS-15
TGCCGTCGGCCGCGTGTTCTGCCAGCCACGCGGCCAGTTCGCCCGGCGCGACGATGCCGCCGCGGACGTCGAAACCTTCCTCTGCTTCGGGTTCGACCGACGCGAGAGTCTCGAACAAACGGTCCCGCAGAATGCGGAACTCCAGATCGTCGAACAAGGCATGGATCTTCTCGCGATCCCACGGAGCCAGTTCGAGCTGATCGGGGGTGTAGGGCAACGGCACATCGCGCACCATCTCGGTGAGCTCGCGGTTGAGCACCACACTCGACAGGTTGGCGCGCAGTGCATCTCCCACTTTGCCCTTGACCTTGTCCACGTTGTCGACGAGAGCGGTGAGGGAACCGTATTCGATGATCCACTTGGTCGCCGTCTTCTCGCCGACCCCGGGAATGCCGGGAAGGTTGTCGCTCGGGTCGCCGCGCAGGGCCGCGAAGTCCGGGTACTGCGACGGCGTCAATCCGTACTTGGTGGCGACCTCGTCGGGGGTGAACCGAGTCAGATCCGAGACACCCTTGCGCGGATACAACACCGTGACGTTGTCGGTCACCAACTGGAGCGCATCGCGGTCGCCGGTGACCACCAGAACGCGGTAGCCGAGCGCCTCAGCCTGGGTCACCAGGGTGGCGATGATGTCGTCCGCCTCGAAGCCCGCCTCTGCCATCACCGGGATACCCATTGCCCCGAGTACGTCCTTGGTGATGTCGACCTGGCCGGCGAACTCGTCCGGCGTCTTGCTGCGGTTGGCCTTGTACTCGGGGAACCGCTCTGCGCGGAAGGTCTGCCGTGAGACGTCGAACGCCGCCGCGATGTGCGTCGGTTTCTCGTCCCGCAGCAGATTGATCAACATCGAGGTGAACCCGTACACGGCATTGGTGGACTGACCGCCGGTGGTCTTGAAGTTGTCCGCAGGTAGCGCGAAGAAGGCCCGGAACGCCATCGAGTGGCCGTCGATGAGCAGCAATGTGGGCCGCTCCCCGCCTGCTTTCGCATCGGTCTCGGCTGCGGGCGCTGCACTTTTCTCGGTTACTGGGCTCACGGTTGACCAGTCTAGGGAGCCGGTCCGACAACTCGTAGCCGGATGCATGCGGCAGCCGCGATCGCACTCACGACGAGCGTCGCGCACCGCGAAACACAACCGATACTTTCCGGAAATCTCAGTCGCCGATTTTGCGTCGTTTCAGCGGATAGAGTCCGACAATTGCAGGAAACCCCCATTCCCGTGGCACAACGACAACCGTCCGGAGGACGTGCGTGGCTCCAAATGTTCGATGGACCAGAAAGGTGCAACCGCCGAGGTTGCGCGCAAGATCTGCCGTTCGGCTCTTCCAGCGAACACTCCTACTCGCCGTTCTGAGTTCCATTGCCGCCCTGCTGTTCAGTGCGCCGGCATTGGCCCAGGAACCTACCCCCACTCCCCCGGCAGCACCGGGGACCAGTGCCGAACAGGCACCGCCCGCAGACGCGGTCAGCGTCGCCGGATCTCTCAACAACGGTGGCGAACGACTCATCGGCGTCGACGTCGCTGCGCTCGACGCGTCCGGCTCCGAAGTCGCCCGCACCACCAGTGAAACCGGCGGCCGGTGGACTCTCGAATTGCCTCCCGGCACATACACATTCCAGGTCGTTCAGGAAACGCTCCCCGACGGGGTGAGCGTCCAGGGCGAGGTCCAGCGCGATGTGCAGGCCGGGCGCTCCAACACCGTCATCTTCTCGTTCGGTGAGGCCAGAACAGCCACCAGCGTCCCGGTCTGGGAGCAGTTCCTGCGAACCACGGTGGACGGCTTCCGGTTCGGACTCGTCATCGCGCTCGCGGCCGTCGGCCTGAGCCTGATCTTCGGAACCACCGGACTGACGAACTTCGCGCACGGTGAGCTGGTCACGCTCGGCGCGGTTGCGGCCTGGGTCTTCAACGTCACGATGGGTATCCAACTCATCCCGGCCACGATCCTCGCGATCATCGTCGGCGTCGCGATCGGCTGGCTCAACAACGCGGCCATCTGGAAACCGTTGCGAAAACGTCGGACCGGCCTCATTGCTCAGCTCGTGGTGTCCATCGGCCTCGCGATCGCGCTCCGATACCTGATCCTCATCTTCTTCTCGGACCGAGCCGAGCCGTTCGCGGACTACCAGGCTCAGACTCAGAACGAGTGGGGCCCGTTCGCCATCACCAACGTCAACCTCGCGTGCATCATCATCAGCGTGGTGGTCCTCGTCGGTGTGGCACTCATGTTGCAGCGCACGCGAATCGGCAAGGCCATGCGCGCCGTCGCCGACAATCGCGACCTCGCTGCATCCTCGGGCATCAATGTCGAGCGTGTCGTGACGTTCGTCTGGTGCCTCGGCGGCGGTCTCGCCGCCCTCGGCGGTGTTCTGTTCGGTCTCTCCGAACTCGCCGGTCGCGTGCAGTGGGAGATGGGCTTCAAGCTCCTACTGCTGATGTTCGCCGGAATCACATTGGGGGGACTGGGAACCGCGTACGGGGCCTTCCTCGGCTGCGTCATCGTCGGTCTGCTCGTGCAGTGGTCGACGCTGATCATCAATCCCGATCTCAAGTACATCGGAGGACTGCTCGTCTTGATACTCATCCTCATCGTCAGGCCGCAGGGCATACTCGGCTCGCGGCAAAGGATCGGGTGACCTCATGGATATTCTCGGAGCACTCCAGGTTTCCCTCGCTCAACTCGTCGGGCCGTCCGCGATCTTCTACGCGCTGCTCGCCATCGGCCTGAACCTGCACTTCGGCTACGCCGGCCTGCTCAACTTCGGTCAGATCGGCTTCGCGCTGCTCGGCGGCTACGGCGTTGGCATCATGACCATCACCTACGAGCAGCCGCTGTGGTTGGGCATTCTGGTCGGCCTCGGTGCCGCCGGTCTGTTGGCTCTGGTGCTGGGCATTCCCACGCTACGACTGCGCGCCGACTACCTGGCCATCGTCACGATCGCCGCGTCGGAAATCCTTCGTCTCGTGTTCAGATCCACGGCCAGCGACTCGGTGACCGCATCGACCAACGGCCTGTTCGGATTTGCCGATCCGTTCACCTCGCTCAGCCCATTCGATTCGGGCAAGCAATACGACTTCGTCGGGGTGAAGTTCTACGGTGACGATCTGTGGGCCATGGTCGTCGGTTGGTCGCTGGTCCTCATCCTCTGCGGCGTCGTCTATCTCCTGACACACAGCCCGTGGGGTCGCGTCCTGAAAGCGGTGCGCGAAGACGAGGATGCGGCACGCTCGCTCGGTAAGAACGTCTTCGTGTACAAGATGCAGGCGCTCGTGCTCGGTGGTGTGATCGGCGGCATGGGCGGTGTCTTCAACGCCCTGCAGACCAAGTCGATCAACCCCGACTTCTACTCCACGGCGCAGACGTTCTTCGCTTTCGGAGCCTGATTCTCGGCGGCGCGGCCACTGTGTTCGGTCCCGTCGTCGGAGCCATGCTGTTCTGGTTCCTGCTTTCGATCCCCGACGCCATTCTGCGTCAAGCCATCTCGGGGCCGGATCCGCTGCTCGACCTCACCGAGCAGCAGGTCGGTGCCACCCGTTTCGTCCTCCTGGGAATCCTGATCGCACTACTGATGGTGTTCAGACCCCAGGGCATTCTCGGCAACAAGCGAGAGGTTCAGCTCAATGCCTGACGCGAAGAACTCGCCGAACAAGAATCCCAGCACCCTCGAATCACGGGCGGCCATGGCCCTCGACGCCGATCAGCGTGCGGCGCTGTTCGCCGGAGTGGCAGGTGAACCCGGCTCGGCGAAACCCGATCCGACTCTCGTGGTGGATGGCATCTCGCGCACGTTCGGCGGTCTCAAGGCCGTCGACGTAGCGCATCTCGAGATACAACGCGGCTGTATCACCGGTCTGATCGGCCCGAACGGTGCAGGCAAGACAACGCTCTTCAATCTGCTCACCGGGTTCGATCGACCCGACACCGGCACTTGGTCGATGGACGGTCAGGAACTGGGCAAGATGCATCCGCACCAGGTGGCCCGCAAGGGTGTCGTCAGAACGTTCCAGCTCACCAAGGCACTGTCGAAACTGACGGTTCTCGACAACGTTCGACTCGGTGCCACCGGGCAACGCGGCGAACGCATTCTGAACACCTTTCTCCCGTGGACCTGGAAGGCACAGGAGCGTGAGGTCACCGAGCGCGCGAACGAGCTGCTCGCTCGCTTCAAACTCGATGCCAAGGCCGACGACCTCGCCGGATCATTGTCCGGCGGCCAGCGAAAACTGCTCGAGATGGCCCGCGCGCTGATGACCGACCCGTCCGTGGTGATGCTCGACGAGCCGATGGCCGGGGTCAATCCCGCACTGACGCAATCACTTCTGGGGCACATCAAGTCACTGCGCGACGACGGCATGACGGTGGTGTTCGTCGAACACGACATGGACGTCATCCGAGACATCAGCGACTGGGTGGTGGTGATGGCGCAGGGCAGTGTGATCGCCGAGTCGACACCGGAGGAGCTCTCGAACAACGGTGCCGTCGTCGATGCGTATCTCGGCAGCCACCACGATCAGGCACTCGAATTCGATGCCGACGGCAATCCCGTCGGTGCCACTGCCGAACTGGCAGAGGTACTGAAGAAAGCCGAGGTCGGGGAGCTTGCGGCCGGTGGCGATCTGTCGGAACCGGAGTTCGTGAAGCCCGACACCACCGACGGTGGATCCCACCGGGCCAAGGAGGTCAACTGATGAGCGAACCGACCACCGAGAAGCAGCAACTGACCCCCGCGGAGTTCGCGGCCACGCCCGGGGAACACGCCCGCCTCGCCGAAGGTGCTCTACTGCGCGCCGACGGCCTGGTCGCCGGGTACATCCCCGGTGTGAACATCCTCAGTGAGTGCAACTTCTTCCTCAACGACGGGGAGATCGTCGGGATCATCGGACCCAACGGGGCCGGCAAGTCGACTCTGCTGAAGACGCTGTTCGGGCTCGTTGCCGTTCGGGAGGGCAGCGTCAAACTGCGCGGAGACACCATCACGTCCGCGGAGGCGCACGTGCTGGTGACGAAAGGCGTCGGCTACGTCCCGCAGACGCAGAATGTGTTCCCGTCGCTCACCATCGAAGAGAACCTCGAAATGGGAATCTATCTGCGTCCCAAGAAGTTCAACGAACGCTTCGATTTCGTCAGCGAGCTCTTTCCACTTCTGAGCGATCGCCGCAAGGTCAAAGCCGGCGCTCTCTCGGGCGGTGAGCGCCAGATGGTGGCGATGGGCCGCGCGCTGATGATGGAGCCATCGGTACTGCTGCTCGACGAGCCGTCGGCCGGGTTGTCTCCGATGTTTCAGGACGAGGTGTTCATTCGCTGCAAGAAGATCAATGCGGCCGGTGTCTCGATCATCATGGTCGAGCAGAATGCCCGTCGGTGCCTGCAGATCTGCGACCGCGGCTACGTGCTCGATCAGGCCGCAACGCCTACACCGATACCGGTCCGGCGTTGATGAACGACCCGAAGGTGATCGAGCTGTATCTCGGCACACTGGCAGGAAGCAAAGAGAAGAAGTAGCTGCTCGACAGCGACGAAGGCCCCGGTTCGATCGACATCGAACCGGGGCCTTCTCGCTGGCGTCGAACGTGCGACGCGTACGCAAGCCACTGGGCCCGAGTCCTGATCGAGGACTCGGGCCCAGTGGCTGTGTGACAGTTACAGATCACTCACCGACGACGATGTATCCATCCGTGGTGAGGGTGTTGTCCGGCCCGAAGACCAGGTTGCCGTACGAACCGGTTGCCGGTTCGCCTGCGTCACTGAAGTTGAGCGCACCGGTGACACCGTCGTAGTCGATGTCGGTGCCTGCCTGCAGCAGCGGGAGGCATTCCTCGAACGTCGTGCACTTCTCGCCGTCCTTGGTGACACTGTTGATATTGGCCGCAATATCCACGCCCGCAGTCGATCCGGCCTGAATTGCTGCCAGTGCAGGAATCACCACGGCGTCGTAGGACTCACCCGCGTAGTTGAAGTCGACGAGCGCGGGATCGACGGTCTTGAGTCGGTCCTGGAACGCGGTACCGACGTCGGTCAGCGGCGTGGTGCCCCGCATCGTGTCGAGCAGACCCGGAGCCATCGACTCGCCGAGTGCGTTGCCCATATTGCCGTCGACGCCGTAGACCAACGTGCCGTCGGACGGTCCGATTCCGAGCTCGTGCATACGGGTGATGATGCGAGCGGACTCGTCGAATCCGATCACGGCGACAGCATCGGGTGCGAAGTTGTTCACGTCGTCGATCTCGGCGTTGTACGACTGAGCGTTGGGATCGTAGATGATCGTCTGGAGCTGATCGGACGCGATTCCCGCGGCTTCGAGGTTCTCGACCGTGTTGTTGGCCAAGCCCGTTCCGTACGGGTCGTTCAGGGCGAGGATCGACACCCGCTGGGCACCGTCCTGGGCGATGAGGTCCGCGAGGGCCTGAGCCTGCAGCACATCGGTGGGAGCGGTGCGGAAGTAGAGGCCGCTGTCCGGGTAGCAGACGAACTGGTCGGACGTGTTGGCCGGCGAGATCTGCACGACGCCCGCGCTGGTGATCTTATCGATGACCTGCAGGGAGACTGCCGAGGACGCTGCACCGACGATGACGTCGGCACCGCCTGCGAGCAGGCGGTCGACGGTGGTGTTGGCGGTGTCGGTGGTGGTGTCACCGGAGTCGCCGGGGATCAGTGTGACCGGCTGGTCCAAGACACCACCGGCAGCGTTGATGTCGTTGACTGCGAGCTGGACACCAGCGACCTCGGGCGGTCCGAGGAAGGCCAGGCTGCCGGTGTTGGGCAGCAAGGTTCCGACGACCAGAGGATCGGTGACGGGCGTGGCCCCTGCTGTGGCCTGCTCGGGCTCGCAATCGGTGGAGACGGTCGTTTCCGCGGCTGCAGTGCCGCCGCCGGCCGTGGTGGAGTCGGTCGAGCCCGAGTCGTCGCTCGACGAACAGCCGAACAGTGCGAGCGAGGTAACGCTCACCACCGCAGCCGTGCGGACATAGGTCCGAATTGCCATCTAGGTTCTCCTTGAAATTGCTCGTCGTTGAAGCGCACCTGAGTTGCATGTGGCTCACGTGTGGATCAGACGCTAACGCTCGGAGCCGATTCGCAAGGCCTAGAACGAGGCTCGTGACCTGACTGTGACCTAGGGAGTCGAAGTTTTACGTGGCCGTAGCTTTCGGGAGCCGATCACCCCTCTGCCGCAGGCTTGTTCGCAGGAGTACCGAGTGTCTCGATCACTACTTCGGCGACGGCTTTCATCGTCGTCCTGCGATCCATTGCGGCACGCTGAATCCACTTGAACGCCTGCGGTTCTGTGAGCGATTGCGATTCCATCAGGATGCCCTTGGCCTTCTCGATGAGCTTGCGCGTCTCGAGCCGATCCTGCAGATCCACGATCTCGGCTTCGAGCGCGGAAATCTCACCGAAACGGCTGGCGGCCAACTCCACCGCAGGCATCAGATCGGCCTTGGTGAACGGCTTGACCAGATACGCCATCGCACCGGCATCGCGCGCCTTCTCCACGAGCTCGCGTTGACTGAACGCGGTGAGAATCACGACGGGCGCAATGCGCTTCTCGGCGATCTCCGACGCGGCATCGATTCCGTCCCGCCGCGGCATCTTCACATCCATGATCACCAGATCGGGACGCAGTTCTACGGCCAACTCCACCGCTTGCTGACCGTCGGCCGCTTCACCGACCACGTCGTAGCCCTCCTCGCGGAGCATCTCCACGAGGTCCAATCGGATCAGGGATTCGTCCTCTGCCACCACCACGCGAAGCGGGGGCTTGCCAGTACCGTGCGCACCAGGAGCATTCATCTGTATCGGTCTCCTTTGACTGTCATCGCCCATCAGGCCGTCGAGCATCTGAAGGGTACCGGTGCGCGACGCCGAAAGCGCATCTTCTAAACTCGTCAATCGTTGCTTGAAAGACGCCAGCCCTCGTATCCCAATTGGCAGAGGAAACGGATTCAAAACCCGTCCAGTGTGAGTTCGAGTCTCACCGAGGGCACCACGCAGTATCGCGAAGTCGTTGCTGGTCAACGACTTAGAACACGCAGGACGTCGACGGTCTACGTCGCTCGTGACCACATTCTGACCACATCGCCCTCAGAAACGCGTGAATCGTGCGCGTCGGCGACCGCCTCGGCGTCGGTGTCGAACAGGTCCGCATAGGTGTCCAGCGTCATCGCGGCCGACGCGTGTCCGAGCATCTTCTGGACCGCCTTGACGTTTGCACCCGCTGAGACAGCGAGAGACGCGGCGGTGTGCCGCAGATCGTGCGGTGTCACCCGCGGGAACTCGGGTGTCTCGGCTGCGCCGATCGAGTCGACCTCGGTGGTGCGCTGCTCGGCGGTGGCCGCTATGCATCGAGCCACCGCATGCGAGAACCACGTCCGGGCACCGGGCGACTTTGCGTAGTCACCTCGGGCGTTCGGGAACACGAGGGCATCTCTCGCCTTGCCTGCACACGCAGCGGCGAGCGGCTCGCTGAGGAACTTAGGAAACGTCATCGTGCGTAGCTCGTGTGTTTTCGGCGTGCCGACGACGACCTTGCCGCCGACGTTGACGGCGTTTCGCCGGACGTGGATCCGACGACGCAACATGTCGACGTCCGACACACGCAGCGCCGCAAGCTCACCCCACCGCAGGCCGCAGTATGCGAGCACGAGCACGATCGCTCCCTTGGTCGGCCCCGCCTCGCGCGCAAAGTGCCACACCTGGTCGTCGGTCAAGTAGCTGTGCTCCGCCTTGCCCTTGCGTGGCAGCTTCACTCCTCGCGCAGGATTGGCGATGAGTCGGCGATCCTTGACCGCCTCGTCGAGGATCGACGCGAATACGCCGAACGCTCGAATGACAGTCACCGGGCCACTCTTGGCGCTCATGTCCGAGACCCACTGCTGCACAGCCGAGTGACGAATATCGGCGATCCGTACATCCGCCCATCGAGCTCGACATGGACGCGCCACGCAACATCGACTGTTCGCGCGCTCGATGCCTTGAGGTGGGTCTGCCGCGCGAGCCACCCGACACCGAGCGATCCGACTGTCACCTTGCCCTCGGACTCGTCGATGTACTCCCCGCGCAGCTTGCTCACGTGGACCGTCGCGGCGAAGTCCTGCGCCGCCCTTTTGGTCGTGAACCCACGTTTCGTAGTCTGCTTGCGCTC
This sequence comes from Rhodococcus sp. BS-15, assembly GCF_000813105.1. Classification (NCBI taxonomy): domain Bacteria; kingdom Bacillati; phylum Actinomycetota; class Actinomycetes; order Mycobacteriales; family Nocardiaceae; genus Rhodococcus; species Rhodococcus sp. BS-15. The sequence goes on from NZ_BAOX01000148.1 coordinate 9,142, forward strand.
GGGCGTGCGGTAGTTGACCCGATAGAACGACTTACCTCGGGTGTCGGTGTACTTGGTGATCGTCGCCATCAGTGGTCGCCCTCCGCGAGTGCCGTCCGTAGTTCGGAAAACAGGCCGCGCGTGACCTGTCCCCTGCGTTGTGCATTGCCTTCGGGACCTGCGCGCCTGTCCCGCTCCCGCCCGAATGATGCGCCCCACAGCCGGTACGACCACGCCGTGAGCTCGAAGATGTCGAGTCCGAGCGACTTGGCCGCACGCGTATCCGCGAGCCCTGTCATCGCCGACACCGCGAGCGCGACTGCGGCCTGGTCGGCCCCCGACGGAAGCCGACTCTCCTCGGGCACCATTGCTCCCGCTGCGGTGCTGACCTTGAGCATCGATCCGGGAGCACCCGCGTTCGGTATGTCCTCAGCAGTGAACGCCGCCGATCCCCCGCCTACAGCGCGACGCATAGCCGATGCGTACACCTCCAGCCCATCGGTGAGCTGCACTGCGTCGCTCCCCTCGAACAGATCCGGGAGTGTCACGTCTCCCCTACTCATATGGGTCAGCGCCGCGCAATAGACCAGCATCGTCGACAGGCTCGGCGTCCCTCGCCCCGATTCGATGTCGCTGACTCGGCTCGGCGTCCACGCTGTGCCGTACAGCGCCGATGCTCGCGCGAGATCATCGAGCGAGGTCCCGGTGTCTCGGCGTAGACGCCTGGCGTTTCGGCCGACCAGCGCGCCGATGGTTTCGGATGACACAGTGCGACTGTAGCAGTCAAGTTACGTGACAGCACGTAACATCACTGGTAAGTTCCACTCAGCGCACCCGACCGGGTGACGAGGCAGCGGAATCGGATCCGCAGCGACGCTCAACGTTTCGCAACGAAGGATCCGATATGCCAGCACGCACCGCCCCCCACGACGCCGTCCCCTGCCCCGGCCGGACTCGACGTCCTGCTCGATGCCCGCGAGACCGCGAACTACCTACGCACGACCGAGGCAAAGCTGCGGCAGGACCGCTCTCGCCGTGTCGGCGTTCCCTACGTCAAGGTCGGTGCTCGTGTGCTGTACCGAGTGGGCGACATCCGCGCTTACATCGACGACAACGTGCAGACCGCCGACGTAGCTCCCCGCGCGCGCTGACGAAACGCCCAATGGGCAACTCAGACAGTCATTTCGACGCATCATCACTCATCAACGGTGACCTGTTACGTCTACCGAAGGACCCACACGCAATGACTCAGACAGCAAACAGGCCCGGAGCGAGCGACTCCGGGCCTGCGACCGATCGACCACGATCGACACCAGCACCCAGAATACCGCCGAGGGGGCATCCACTGCAGCCGAGTTCGTCTCAGGCCACCACCTCGCCGAGGTCCTCGGGGTGAAAGCCTCGGCTGACATCGTTGAAACACTCGGCCCGGAAATCGCGCGCGGCATCATTCGGTGGCATCACCGCGAGGTAGACGAAGTCCACGAATCCGAAAATCTCGAAGATTTGCTGGCGGTACCGGTCGAGTGTGTGCAGGCTGTCGTCGCTGGTGTCCTAACCCGCGCGGACGTCGCCGCGTGGGCGTCGGACACCGGAGAACGTGACCCGCATGCGATCGTCGCCGATCGCCGAGCCGAGACCGAGGCACGACGCCGACTCAACACGGACTATTCACCGATGGCAGACAGGACGGCCCCGAAGCCGACAACCGGGCTGCGCGGGGTGCTCGACGAGCACGCGGACGTGTTCGACTCATCCCCCGAGCTGACCGCGATTCATCAATTCGCCCGAGCGCGGGGAGCTGGAGCATGGGCGACGCTCGGCGGCGCTCTGGTGCGCGCTGTTCTCGGCGTACCCCACCGAGTGACACTGCCGCCCATCATCGGCGGGCCTGTGTCACTGAATCTGTTACTCGCCGTCGCAGGTGTCTCGGGCGGCGGTAAGGACCTATCCGACGCCGCTGCGTCGGCAGTGATCGACGCCCGCGTGAGTGGGGCGCCTACACACTGGGACCCGTTCCCCGTCGGAACTGGCGAGGGGCTGAATCGTACGTTCGCAGCCGCCCACAAAGACACGGAGACCGGCCGGGCGAAAACGGAGTTCCATTGCCGCTCGGCATTGTTCACGGTGCGCGACATCGGTGCTTTCGACGCGCTGGCCGACCGCCGCGGACAGACGTTGGTCACGGAGCTACTCAAAGCCGCAATGGGCCAAGAGATCGGTTTCACCAACGCCACCATCGAGCACCGCGTGATCCTGCCCGCGCACAGCTACCGACTCGGTTTGACGGCAGGCGTTCAACCGGGCAACGGATCGAGCCTGCTCGGCGAAAAGGCAGTGCGCGACGGTCTTACACAGCGGTTCCTGTGGTTTCCGGTGCGCGAGGGCCGACTGCGACCCCCTGTCGACGAACCGCAGCCGATCTCACTCGACATACCGCAATTCGGGGTGACCGTAGACCCGCTCGACCCGGACGACGTCGACCGGCCGCTCGTACACATGGATGTTGCCGAACAGATCCGGCGCGAAATCATCGCCGTGAATGACGCGAAGGACGAGGACGTGTTTGGCCGCACCTCCGATCCCCTCGCGGGTCACAGGCTGCTCGCGCGACTCAAGGCAGCCGCAGCGTTGGCGGTTCTGCACCGACGCACCAGCGTCGACCTGGAGGACTGGCAGCGCGCCGGGTCGATCGTGGCGGTGTCCGAGGCGGTGGTCGCCGAGGTA
>NZ_BAOX01000147.1:0-7083 GCF_000813105.1 Rhodococcus sp. BS-15
GGGGGCACCGGGCGACGCCCGGGTGGATCGGAATGTCGACTGCCGCGGGGCGGCCCGGGCACGTCGGGACGCCGTCCGGAGTCGCTACGGCCCGGTTCGTTGCTACCCGGGTTGTTGTCGTAGGGGGAACTCACGTACGAATCTCCAGTAATTTCGGCGGCCGCGTCGAATTCTCGGTGGATGGGATCAGCGGAGCGATTGTGTCACTCACTCGCTGTTCGACGGTTCGGTTGACGGGAACCCGATCGCGGACGACGGGGTTGTTTGGGCGCGGGAACGGCCCCGAGGACATAGGACTGGACGAGGTGGTTCCAACTGCACGACCTACACACCTCGACCACATGGACCGAGAACTCCTCCTGAGTCGCCGCGAGGCGTACGAGCTCGTCCGCCGTTCTCGCCGACCCGGACAGTGCCCCCAGCTTCTCGCCGAACACCCAGGACACCAGCGTGAGCTGCTCCTTGCGGCAGATGGGGCACACCACGTCGCTGCCACGTCCATGGAACTTGGCAGCACGAAGCAGGTACGGATCTGCATCACAGACCGCTGCGACACCCGTCCTACCGGAGTAGACCTCGGCCAGCAGCGACCGACGCTGAAGGGCGTAGTCCACCACCTGTCGCTGAAGTCGCACGAGGACCAGAGTACGTGCGGCCCCTCCGATGCGGACCTGCGAACCCCGCCTCGGCAACGAGGAAGTCCCGATCGAGCCTCCGGAAACAACACTCCACCTGTGCCGACATGGTCAGCCCCTGGGAGCCGGCAAGAGACGGAGATCGCACAGAAGCATGCGCGACACTCGATCGGGGAGAGACACGAACCGGGCACCGGCTTGTCAATCAATGTATCGGCGCGATACATTCTTCGATAGTGCAGTCAATCGCATCGCCGTGTTGTGATCACAAAAAGAACAGAGAAGGGGGAGTTGCATGCTCGAGCTCGCAATTCTCGGTTTGCTTCTCCAATCACCCATGCACGGCTACGAGCTCCGCAAGCGGCTGACCGGCCTGCTCGGAGCTTTTCGAGCGTTTTCGTACGGATCGCTGTACCCGGCACTCCGTCGACTTCAAGAAGACGGACTCATCGCCGAGGACGCCGGTCCCGAACTGCTCGTGAAAAGACGGGCAAAGCGGGTCTACGTGCTCACCCCGCTCGGCAGGGAACGATTTGCCGAACTGGTGGCCGACACCGGACCGCAGAACTACACCGACGACGGATTCGGCGTACATCTTGCCTTCTTCAGTCGGACCCCCGCGGAAGCTCGAGTCCGCATCCTCGAAGGCAGACGTCGCCAGGTCGAGGAGCGCCGAGAAGGCCTCCGCGACGCTGTGGCCAAGGCGAACGGGACGCTCGACCGCTACACCAGGCAGCTACACCAGCTCGGACTCGAATCGAGCGAACGCGAGGTGCGCTGGCTCAACGAAGTCATCGCAGCCGAGCAGGCCGAACCCAACCCAGCACCGTCCCACACAGCACCAAACAGGACAGTCAAGACAGAAGGAGAACCCGACCATGGGTGAGAACAACAACGCAATCCGCGTGGCCATTGTGGGTGTGGGCAACTGCGCCTCATCCCTGGTCCAGGGTGTCGAGTACTACAAGGACGCGGACGAGAACGCCACCGTCCCCGGCCTCATGCACGTCATGTTCGGCAAGTACCACGTCCGCGACGTCGAGTTCGTCGCCGCGTTCGACGTGGACGCCAAGAAGGTCGGCTTCGACCTCTCCGAGGCCATCTTCTCCAGCGAGAACAACACCATCAAGATCGCCGACGTACCCCCGAAGGACGTCCACGTCCTGCGCGGACCGACCCTCGACGGCCTCGGCAAGTACTACCGCGAGACCATCACCGAGGCCGACGGCGACGCCGTCGACGTGGCGCAGGCCCTGCGCGACGCCAAGGTGGACGTGCTCGTGTCCTACCTCCCCGTCGGATCCGAAGAAGCCGACAAGTTCTACGCACAGGCCGCCATCGACGCAGGCGTCGCCTTCGTCAACGCGCTGCCCGTCTTCATCGCGTCCGATCCCGTCTGGGCCAAGAAGTTCGAGGACGCAGGCGTCCCCATCGTCGGCGACGACATCAAGAGCCAGGTCGGTGCCACCATCACCCACCGCGTCATGGCCAAGCTCTTCGAGGACCGCGGCGTGCAGCTCGACCGCACCATGCAGCTCAACGTCGGCGGCAACATGGACTTCCTCAACATGCTCGAGCGCACCCGCCTCGAGTCCAAGAAGATCTCCAAGACCCAGGCCGTCACGTCGAACCTCCAGAAGGAGTTCAACGCCAAGGACGTCCACATCGGACCGTCCGACCACGTCGGCTGGCTCGACGACCGCAAGTGGGCCTACGTCCGCCTCGAAGGCCGCGCCTTCGGTGACGTTCCCCTGAGCCTCGAGTACAAGCTCGAAGTATGGGACTCGCCCAACTCCGCAGGCGTCATCATCGACGCAGTCCGCGCCGCGAAAATCGCCAAGGACCGCGGCATCGGTGGACCCGTCATCCCGGCTTCGGCCTACCTGATGAAGAGCCCGCCGAAGCAACTCGCCGACGACGTCGCTCGCGAACAACTCGAAGCGTTCATCATCGACGCATAGGGCCCGCAGCAAGACGCGAACGCCGCCCGCCGGTCCACTCGATGTGACATTGACCCCCAAAAAGGCCACTGAACGTCACATTGAGTACCGGCGGGCGTTCGTCTATCCGGCCGCGGTGATTTCTCGTGGATCGAAGGTCACCCGTATTTCTCTGATCGATCCGTTCTCGATTCGCTGCCAATTGGCGGTGCTTGCCGGGGATGCGATGGAGGTGTGCAGATCGAACCACGTCAGTACGTTGGGTCCGTCCACGAAGACGTGGGCGATGTCGATGTCGGTGACGATCTCCGACATTCCCTTCAGTCCGGCCACACATTCCGCGCCGTTCGCCGCTGTGCCCAGTGGCCCGCGGAACGTCGCGTCCTGGTGCAGGATCGACGCCAGGGTGTCGAAATCCTTGCTTTTCCAGGCCTGGAAGTAGGTCGCTGCAACTTCTTTCGGTGTCTGTGTCATGACGTCGAGTCTCGAACGACCCGGGCCAGAAGTCCAACAGTTGATTCCGATGATCATCAGAAGTTCTACTCATAGCCGCAGCTAGAGTTCACGCGCTATCGTGTGCTCGTGGCCATCGATCCCACTTCCAAGCATCCGATCCTCGAACGTGTCCGCGCGCTGGCGTTCGCCTATCCCGAGGTGTCCGAGAAGATCTCCCATGGCCGGCCCACCTTCCGCACGGCCTCGGTCTTCGTGTACTTCGGCGGTGGCGTCAAAGGCGGCGACCAGCACGACCACTCGATCCTGGTCAAATGCGAGAGCGCCGAGGAACAGCGTGCCTGCGAGCTCGAACCCCGGTACTTCCACCCCGCTTACCTCGGCCCGGCCGGCTGGGTGGGCTTCGACCTCTCCGACGCCGATGACGACGTTTGGGCCGAGGCCGCCGAATTGATCGACTGCAGCTACCGGTTGACTGCCCCGAAGCGCAATATCGCCAGGCTGGATGCCGGCGAGGGCCCGGATCTGGGAGTCCAGCAGTGGAATTGAGACAGCTGGAGTACTTCGTCGCGGTGGCCGAAGAAGCGAACTTCACTCGCGCCGCAGCCCGAGTGCACATCAGCCAATCCGGCGTCAGCGCCCAGATCCGCGCGCTCGAAGGAGAACTCGGCGCCGAATTGATCGACAGGTCCGGCGGCACAGCAACATTGACCACCGCGGGTCAGGCCGCGCTGACGCAAGCCCGTGCGACACTGGCCGCCGCCGACTCGGTTCGGCAATCCGTCGACGACGTCGCCGGACTCCTACGCGGATCGGTACGGATCGGCATGGTGACCGCGTGCACCGTCCCACAACTGTTCGACGCGTTGGCCCGCTTTCATTCGGCGCACCCTGGCGTCGAACTTGCTCTGCAGGAGGGCAATTCGGATCGCTTGGTGGCCGATGTGCGTGCAGGAGAACTCGACATCGCACTCGTCGGTGTCCCAGCGCGGGCTCCGGACGGATTGGAATCGATGGTGGTGATCGACGAGCGCATCGTCGCGGCCGTTCCACCGCAGCATCCTCTGGCAGCACAGGACGAGGCGACGTTGGCGCAGGTGTGCGAACACCCGATCATCGCCCTTCCGCCCGGCACCGGGATACGTGCGGTGCTCGACCGGGACTGCCATGGCGCAGGCCTGGCACCGCAGATCACGTTGCAGGCCAGCGCCCCCGACGCCGTGGCCGATCTCGCTGCCCGCGGCCTGGGGGTGGCGATCCTCAGCGCATCGATGGCGCAGTTCTACGACGACAAGCTCGTCGCCGTGGAACTGACGGACTCGACCACGGCAGCGCTGTTGGCTCTCGTCTGGACGCCGAAGCCGAACGCCGCGTCGAAAAGATTGGTCTCGATGGCACAGGATACCTTCGGTTTCACCGCGATCTGAGCCGGAGCGAGAACCGGAGTCGTTCGGCGCACAGGTCGGGACTTCCTACCCCAGCACCGGACGCACCTGCGAACCTACGGTCGAAGACATGAAAACTCCCACCTTCGGTCAGCGTCTTCGCTACGACGTCGGCGGCGTCCTCCCGGACGACCTGCAGGACTGGGTTCTGCACGACCTGACCGGACGTGGATCGACACCGCGCTATCTTGCCCGATTCCTCGTACCACTCGCCGCCGTGCTCTTGCTGTTCCTCCTGTTTCCGGGGCCGAACTGGATTGCGGGTCTGATGATGCTGCTGATCTTCGTCCCGGTCGTCTACTTCGCCTCCGCACTGCATCTGATCTATCGCGCGTTCCGGCTCGGGCAACACGGGATCGACGCAGCCTCGATTCCACGCGCGACACCCAGCGCGGAGCGCGACCGCGAGACCTACGAGGCCAACTACAGGCACCCGTGACAACCACACCCGATACCCGACCGAAAACACACAGGACGAGGCAAACATGACCAGCACCCAGGCAGAGCCCACGACCGACGTCGGAATGCCTCGAATCGGGGACCGCGCACCGTCCTTCACCGCAGTGACCACTCAGGGGCCGATCGACTTCCCCGCCGACTACCGCGGAAAGTGGGTCATATTCTTTTCGCACCCCGCAGATTTCACACCCGTCTGCACCAGTGAGTTCATCACATTCGCCGCCATGTCCGACGAATTACGTGAGTACAACACCGAATTGGTCGGTCTCTCGATCGACGGACTGTACAGCCATATCGCCTGGTTGCGCACGATCAAGGACAAGATCAGCTTCAACGGGATGTCCGGGGTCGAGGTCAAATTCCCTCTGATCGAGGATATCTCGATGGATATCGCCCGCGCGTACGGCATGATCATGCCCGGCGAAAGCTCGTCGAAGGCCGTGCGGGCAGTGTTCGTCGTGGACCCGAACAGTGTGGTGCGCGCAGTCATCTACTATCCGCTGAGCACCGGCCGGAACTTCGACGAAATCCTTCGCCTGATCAAAGCCCTGCAGACTGCAGATGCATTCGATGTTGCGACGCCGGCGGATTGGCGCCCGGGCGATCCGGTCATCGTGCCACCGGCGGGCTCTTGCGGCTCCGCTGCGGACCGAATGGACGGTACCGATTCCGACGTCGAATGCCAGGATTGGTTCTTCTGCACGCGTCCGATCAGTGCAGAAGACATCGAAGGTGCTATCCGCGCACGCTGAGGGTCAGCGAATCTTCTTGACGGTGTACCACAGTGCGATCAACAGACCCAGCAGGGCCACCGACGGCAGCACGCCGGGATCACCCCCGATGATCCCGGCTACCGCAACGATCAGGGCAACGAGCGCGAAGAATCCCAGAATGCCCGCCAGCATTTGGAGATGGTCCTGGGCCGTCACGATTTGACGCCACCTGCAGTGAGGCCGGAGATGATGCGGCGCTGGAACAGCAGCACCATGATCACCAGTGGAATCGCAACGATGGTGCCCGCTGCCATGATTGCGGCATACGGCACCACCAACGGATCGTTCCCGGTGAACCGCGCGATGGCCACGGTCACCGGCTCGGTCCTGTCACTCGAGAGTTGGCTCGCCAACAAGTACTCGTTCACCGCAGCGATGAACGCGAGTATTGCGGTGGTGAACAGGGCAGGTGCGGCGAGTGGCAACATCACCAGCCGGAAGGCCTGGAACCGGCCGGCTCCGTCGATCCGCGCGGCTTCTTCGAGTTCCCAGGGCAATTCGGCGAAGAACGCTGCCAAGGTGTAGATCGTCAACGGCAGCACGAACGAGATGTTCGGGATGATCATGGCCTGATAGCTGCCGATCCACCCGATGTTGGTGAAGAACTGGAACAGCGGGGTGACCAGCGCGACGACCGGGAACATCGAGGCACCCAGGATGATGCCCGTCACCACGTACTTGAAGCGAAAGTCGATGCGCGAGAGTGCATATGCGGTGAAGATGCCGATGGTCAGTGCGATCAGCGTGGTCGCTCCGCCGACGATGAGGCTGTTGCCCACCGCCCGAAGAAAGTTGTTGCCGTTCGCGGTCGACAGGGCATTGTCGAAGTTTTCCCACGTGACATGCGTCGGCCATGGCGTCGTGTCGAAGGTGTAGCGCGGGTCGCGGAACGCGGTGACGACCATCCAGTAGAACGGTGCCAGACCCCAGACGAGAATGATGACAACGCCGAGATAGATGCGGGCCTGCTTCATCGGCCGGCCCCCTTACGCTGAGTGTCCTGCGTGGCAACGGCATTGGCACCGAGGAACTTGACCAGGATGAACGCCACCACGAAGATCATGACGAACGAGATGGTCGACAGTGACGCAGCGCTGTTGAATCCCTGCCGGATCTGCTCCACCACCAGAATCGAGATGGTTCGCGTGGCGGGATTGCCTTCGGTGAGGATGGCTGGGAGGTCGTACATGCGCAGCGCGTCCATGGTGCGGAACAGAATCGCAACCATCAACGCGGGCTTGACCAGTGGCAGCGTGATCTTGGTGAACCGCTGCCATGCCGACGCACCGTCGACGCGAGCTGCCTCGTAGACGTCCGCCGGAATCATCTGCAGCCCGGCCAGAATCAGCAGCGCCATGAACGGCGTCGTCTTCCACAC
>NZ_BAOX01000146.1:0-4727 GCF_000813105.1 Rhodococcus sp. BS-15
CGCCGGCAGCACCCGCCGCCCCCGGTCCGCACCGAGGCTCCGGAAGTCAGCCTCACCAAGTCCAAGCCCGTCAGCCTCACGAAGGGCCAGAAGGTCACCCTCCGCAAGGACGGCGGCGTGGCTCTGACGGTCATCCGCATGGGCCTCGGCTGGGACCCGGTGACCACACCGAAGAAGGCGGATTCTTCGGTGGCGGCGGCCGAGCCGCGAACATCGACCTGGACGCGTCGGCGATCATGCTCGCCGACCGCAACGTCAACGATGTCGTGTACTACGGGCAGCTCAATGCCAAGGACGGCTCGATCGTGCACCAGGGCGACAACCTCACCGGTGAGGGCGAGGGCGACGACGAGGTGATCGTGGTCGACCTGACGCGGGTGCCCAAGCACGTGACCGGCATCATCTTCACCGTCACCTCGTACCGCGGTCAGACGTTCGAGCAGGTCGCGAACGCATTCTGCCGCTTGGTGGACAACACCACCAACACCGAACTGGCCCGCTTCACCCTGCAGGGCGGTATGCCCTTCACCGGTCTGGTGATGGCGAAGGTCTACCGCCAGGGCAGTGAGTGGAAGCTTCAGGCCATCGGCGACGGTATCCAGGCCAAGCACGCCGGTGAGGCCGTCAAGCAGCTCGGCCGCTATATGTGACCTTGCGGGCAGTTGTCGTCCGATCTGCAGCGCCGTCGAGCACGCCACCGAGCGGGTCGACGGCGCTGCCGTTTCGAATGAGGTCCTCTGCCGGACGGTAGATCTGGCGAACGATCAACGCGCACAACCCGATCACGGCGATATCGCGCACCACGACGGTCGCGGTGAACCACTGTTCGGGTAGGCCCTTGTTCTCCACACCCAGGTAGTAGTACATTCGCGGGAACCAGACGAATGCGTCGATCGTCATCCACGCCAACAGAATTCGGCGATGCGGCAGCGCCAGAACGGCCAGCGGAACCAGCCACAGCGAATACTGCGGGCTCCATACCTTGTTGGTGAGCAGGAACCCGGCGACCACCAGGAAGACCAGTTGCGCGAGCCGCGGCCGCGTCGGTGCCGTCGTGCCGATGTATGCGATCAGTGCACAGACGATGGCGAACAACACCAGCGTCACGGCATTGAGAATTAACGGTTTGTCACCCGGGTACAGGGGGCCGTCGAAACCGGTCCAGCCGGTGAACGAGGTGACGACGTTGTACAGCGAATCCGGGTCGGCACCGCGCTCGGAATTGAGCCGGAAGAACTCGTACCATCCCGACGGATACAGCAGCGCGAGAGGAAGATTGACCGCCAGCCAGGCACCGAGCGCGGCGCAGGCGGTGATGCCCCACTCACGCATCTTTCCGGTGCGCCAGCACAGCACCAGCAGTGGCCCGAGGAAAAGCAGGGGATAGAGCTTGGTGGCACCGCCGAGACCGATCAGAACCCCGGCCAGAACCGGCCGCTTCTTGGCCCACGCCAGCAACCCGGTGAGCGCGAAAGCCGTTGCGAGAGCGTCGAAATTGGTGAATCCGTGCACGATCACCAGCGGCGAGGCCGCCACCAGGGCGGCATCCCAGATACGGCGTCCGGCAGCTATGGCAGTGGCCCACACGGTGACCAACCAGGCGACGGCCAATCCCAGGGCGACCACGTTGAAGTAGACGACGACCGGCAACGCCTGCGGCAGGAAACTCAGTGAATTCCAGGCCTTTCCGACGACCATCGAGCCGTACTGGTACAGCCCCGCGAGCACCGGGTACTCCATGTACCTGATCTGACTCGACCCGTCGGCCTTGGTTTCTTCCCAGGACTTCTTGTACGGGAACGCACCTTGATCGAGTCGCTCCGCCCCGTAGAGCGGCACGGTGTCGGAATAGCACATCGCCACGTACTGCCGGCTGCCACTCCAATCGAGTCCGAGCTCGCCGCCCGGCCCCACCGGTGCCTGCTGGATACAGGCGGCCTTGGCGAACCAACCGAAGCACAGGAAGACCACCGCCAGCAGCAGGACGACGCGTAGCGCGGTGAACCAGCGCTGCCGACCGATCAGCGCGTGCTTGCCGACCGGACCGCCGATGACCGAGGACAGTTCCTCGGTCATCGGATCGGTGCGACTGGGTAAATCGCGGTCTGCTGCACTCGCCGAGTCGAGCCGACCGGGGCTGGCCACTGCTCGACCCTTGCGCTCGGGTTCGGTCGTCACCGCTGGAGTCGTTACTGCCCGGGCGCCACTGGTTCGGGCGCTGCGGGTTCGGGTGCCGCCGGTTCCGGTGCCGCGGCTGCGCCGGTGCCAGTCCTGGCAGCGGGATGGTGACGCCGGGCAGAATCTCGACCTGCCGCGGAGTGATGACGACCGGCGGCGAGATCTCCGTCGGAATCGGCAAGGTCACCTGCGGCGGAGCTGTCGACGGTGCCACCGTCGCCGTCGGGGCCGGTGCCGAGTACTGCGGCACCCCGGCCTGACCCGCGATGGCCTCCGGCGTCGGGAAGGTCTCGTTCGAGGTGCCCTCCAACGTGCCGTCCATCGTGTCTTTCCAGATGTCCGACGGTATGCCCGATCCGTAGATCGGTCCGCCGTAGCTGTTCTCGAGCGGCAGACCCTGCTCGGTGCCGACCCACACGGCCGTGGACAGCGACGGCGTGTAACCGACCATCCAGGCGTCCTTGTTCTGTCCGGTGTCTCCGAGCTGAGCGGTACCGGTCTTGGCTGCCGACTGGCGACCGCCGGCGAGGTTGTGACCGTTCGAGTAGCCGGCGATCGGACGCATCGCCGAGGTCACGTTGTCCGCGACCGCAGCCGAGACGACCTGCTGGCCGGCCTCGGGAGCACGGTCCAGGAGCACTGTGCCGTCGGCGGTGACGACCTTCTGCACGAAGTGCGGAGTGTGATAAACACCGGACGCAGCCAGTGTCGCGTATGCCGAAGCCATGTCGAGGACGCGCGATTGGTACTGGCCGAGCACGACTCCGTAGTTGGGGCCTGCGTTGTCGGGCTCGGTCAGGGTGGGGCCGACGCCGTCGATCTCCTGCGGGATGCCGAGCGTGTGGGCCATGTCCGCGATGGCCTGCGGACCGTTGTCCATGCTGAGCATCATGCGGTAGAAGCTCGTGTTGAGCGACCGCTTGAGCGCCTCGGCGATGGTGCAGGTTCCACAGGAGGCACCCTCGACGTTGCTGATCTCGATGCCGTTGACGTCGAGCGGGGAGCTGTCGTACATCTTCGAGAGCGGAATTCCCTGATCCAGCGCAGCGGCCAAACCGAACACCTTGAACGAGGATCCGGTCTGCAAACCGGACTGCGCGAAGTCGAAGCCTCGTCCGTCCGCGCCGCCGTAGTACGAGCGGACCGCGCCGGTACGTGGATCGATGGATACCGAGGCCGTCCGCAGCTCCGACGGTTCGCCTTCGAGATTGCTGTTCACGGCATCGATCGCAGCCGCCTGGGCTTTCGGATCGATGGTCGTCGTGATCTGCAGGCCCTCGGTGTTGAGGTCCTGATCACTGATACCCACCGCTGACAGTTCGCGCAGTACCTGGGCCTTGATCAAGCCGTCCGGCCCGGCATCCTGGGCGTCACCGGTATCGACCTGTGACGTAGGGACCACCGCCGGGAACATCATCGCGGCTCGCTGGGTCGCGTCGAGCTGCCCCTGGGAGACCATGCCGTCGAGCACGTAGTCCCAACGCGCTTGCGCACCGGTGGGGTTGAACTCGGGATCGAGGTTGGATGGCTGCTGAATGACCGCCGCCAGGACCGCACCCTCCTCGACCGAGAGCTGATCGACCGACTTGCCGAAATACGCCGTCGACGCGGCAGCGATGCCGTACGCACCGCGGCCGAAGTAGATGGTGTTGAGATACGCAGCGAGAATGTCGTCCTTGGACCACTGACGCGCCATCTTCGAGGAGATGACGAGCTCACGCATCTTGCGGGTCAGCGTCCGATCGTTACCGACCAACGCGTTCTTCACGTACTGCTGGGTGATGGTCGAACCGCCGCCTGCGCTGTCGCGTCCGAGCACGTTGTCACGGAGAGCTCGACCGAAGCCCGTCACCGAGAATCCGGGATTGGAGTAGAAGTCGCGGTCCTCGGCAGAGAGCACGGCATTACGCACATGCTCCGGAATCTGGTCGATCGTCACGTCGGTGCGGTTGCCCTCGGGTGGCACCACCTTGCCGAGCACACTCGAGCCGTCGGCCGCGAAGATGGTGGCGACCTGGTTGGTTCTGATATCGCCGGGGCGCGGCACGTCCTCGACGGTGTACGCCACCATGAACGCCAGGATCGGCACGATCAGACCCAGGGCGATCAACGCGTACATCGTGCGTCGAGCGACCCGCCACTTGGACTTCTTCTTCGTATTCGCGGCGGGACCTCTTTCGGGCGGCTCGGGCGGTTCGCTGCCCGAGGAGAGAACTGATGGATCGTTCGGTTCGTGGGGTGGTGGCACAGAGCCGGACCGAGTGACGCCCGTCGGGGCGGCGGATCGAACAGGAGGCGCGATGGGCGGCTCTCCGTACCGACGTTCGCCGTAGGGACGTTCGCCTGCGGGACGTCCGCTGACGGGATCGATCGGCGGCCTGCCCTGAACGGGTCGGCCCTGCGGCGGCATCGGACGCTGCCCTGGAGGAGGCCCGGGACGCTGACCGGGAGGAGGCATCGGAGGACGAACCTGCGGCGGCATCGGACGCTGCCCTGGAGGAGGTCCGGGACGCTGACCGGGGGGGAGGCCCAGGTCGCTGACCGGGGGG
>NZ_BAOX01000145.1:0-11859 GCF_000813105.1 Rhodococcus sp. BS-15
TTGCCGGAACCGTTGGGCCCCAACAATCCCACCGTTCGGGCGGGCGCGGGGTGCAGCGTCACTCCGTCGACCACCAGAGCGCCGCCGCGCTTCCAGGAGACGTTCGACGCGTGCAGTGTCATCGAATTCCTCTCTTGCGGGCCATGATTGCGATGAAGGCGGGAACGCCGACCAGTGCGGTCCCGACGCCACCGGCAGTGGGGTAGGGGCGAAGGCGACTCGGGAGACGGCGTCGACCCACACCATGAAGATCGCGCCGATGATGGCAGTGGTTGGCACGAGGCGGCTGTGGTTGGGTCCCACCAACAGTCGCGCTGCGTGCGGAAGAATGAGGCCGACGAAGCCGATGGCACCGGCCACGCTGACCAATGTCGCGGTGATCAGGGCGGTACCGACGAGCAGTGCCAGGCGCACCGTCTTGACGTCGAAGCCCAGCGAGGATGCCACCGAGTTGCCGAATGCGAAGGCGTCGAGCACGTACGCGTAGTAGCAACACACCACCGCGCCGATACCCGCCACCGTCACGCACAGCACGACGTCGTTCCATCGCACCCCCTCGAACGATCCGAGGAGCCAGAACATCACGCCGCGGGTCTCGTCGGAGTCCGCGAACGCGAAGATCACGAACGAGGTGAGCGCAGAGAACAATTGGGTGGTCGCGACACCGGCGAGGATGACGCGGTCGTTTCCGCTGCCGGACATGCGGGCGAGGAAGAGCACCAGAGCGAACGCGACGAGCGCGCCGATGAACGCGCCTCCCGACAGTCCGAGTGCGGCACCTCCGACACCGAGAACGCCGACCACGACGGCTCCCGTCGACGCACCCGAGGACACCCCGAGAACGAACGGGTCCGCCAGCGGATTGCGCAGAAGCGACTGCATGATGACGCCGCAGATTCCGAGCCCGACGCCACTGGCGGCGGCGACCAGCGCTCGGGGCAGCCGTTCCTCCCAGACGATCGCGTTCTTCGACACCTTCACCGGGACGTCGGTGACGCCGAGGTGATTGAGCACCACATCGCGGACGTTGACCAGCGAGATGTTCGCCGGCCCGAGCGTGATGGCGACGAGAATCGACACCACGCACAGCACGACACCGCCCAGCAGGGCCAACACCCAACGCCACAGGTGGCGGGAGGTCTGCGATCGCTTGGCGGTGCGCCGGGGGGTGATGGTCGCGGTCAGGACGACAGTCCCAGGTCGCGCAGTCCGGCGGACACCTTCTCGACGCCGTCGACGGCCCGGATCGACGGGTTCATCTCCGCACCGTGCAGCGAGATGTAGCGCTTGTCGCGGACGGCGGCCATCGTGCTGGTGACGGGGTCGGACTCGAGGAATGCGATCTTGTCGGCGAGCAGGTCACCGGGAAAACGGTTGCGCGCCAGGTCGCCCAGAACCAGGACGGTCGGATCTCGATCCACCATGGTCTCCCATCCGACGGCAGGCCAGTCGTCGTCGGTATCGGCGAAGACGTTCGTCATCCCGACCGTTCGGGCGAGCAGATCGGCCGAGCCGCGTCCGCCTGCGATGTACGGGCTCTTGGTGTCCGCGAACCAGAATGCCACGGAGACATCGGATTTCGCCGTGGTTGCGGTGGCGTCGGCCATGCGGGTCTTCAGTTCGTCGACGAACTCGGCACCGCGGGCGTTGACGTCGAAGATCGCTGCGAGTTCGGTGATCTCCTGGTACAGGGACTCCATGGTGAGCGGCGTCGTTCGGGTGTTGCCCCCGTTGACGCTACGACCGGCGTCGCAGTCGGTGGGGGAAAGATACGTGGCAGCACCGGTTTCGGTGAAGCGCGAACGCTGCGCGACGCCGCCCTGCTCGAAGTGGCGTCCGAACGATGCGGTGACGAGGTCGGGTTCTTTGTCGACCACGACCTCGTAGGTGGGAGCATTGTCGGCCAGCCGGGGAACCGATGCGTTCGCGTCGGCGAGGTTCTCGCGGACCGGATCGGTCCAGGACGCGGTGCCCACCATACGGTCCTGCACACCCAGTGAGAGAAGAATTTCGGTGGAGTTCTGATCGAGCGAGACCACTCGCTGCGGGGCGGAGTCGAAGGTGACCGACTCGCCGCAGTTCTCGATCGTCAGCGGATACGACGTCCCGCCATCGGTGGCTTCCGCGGCCGCGTCGGGTACCTCTTCGGATGCCCCGCACGCGACGAGCGATCCGACCAGGGCAGCAGCGACGGCGAGGGTGCCTGCGCGGCGACGAACGTTGAGCACGTGAAATGTCCTTCGGGGTTCAGACAGCAACGAGCCGCCGGGGATTACCCGACGGCGCAGCACGCCCGTGGCGCGCATGAGCACAGGCTAACCTTTGGTCGACGGTGATGGAAATCGTCTGCTCCGGGGCACCGGCGAGGAACCGGCCTGCGCACGCGATGCCCGCGGCACAATAGCGATGTGACCGACTTCAACCAGATGATCATCGAGGAGTTCCGCGGAAACGGCGGACGCGTATCCACGGCCGGCTTCGGCGACTCCCTCGTCGTCGTGCACTCGATCGGTGCCAGGAGTGGCGAGATCCGGCTGAACCCGCTGATGGCAATTCCCGAGGAGGGCAGCTGGTTGATCGTCGGCTCGGCAGCCGGTTCACCCAAAGACCCTGCCTGGGTTCACAATCTGCGCGCACACCCTGCCGTCGACATCGAGGTGCCGGTGGACGGCGCGGTACAGACCGTCGCGGTGAAGGCCTCGGAAGTCCCCGATGTCGAATGGGACAGCAGTTGGCAGAAGTTTCTCGATGCCTCCTCCGGATTCGCGAAATACGTCGAGACCGCTGAAGGCCGTCGATTCCCGATCTTTCGGCTTGCTCCCGCTTGAACTGATGCAGGCGCTACATCGTTCCGCTTTCAACGAGCATCGCGCCCCCTGGCAGAATGAACCCGTCGCCACGGGACTCGGGGTCGGCTCGGTGCACGAGTGTCGAGTCGTGGTGGCGTCACCCTCGTACCCGAAGGCCACATCCACATGCATCTGCTTCGACGATGGTGGTCGTTTCCCGCCGATTTCGCCTGGTCGGCCGCCTACCATCGGATGAGTCCGCTGCTGAGCCACGTCCACGTCGCGGTGGGCATCTGGTGCGGGTTCTTCGCGGCTCTGTGCGTCGCCGCTGCTCATACTCCTGCAGGGTTCGACTCCGGTACTTCCGAGAAAGCCGGCTATGCGATCGCTGTGGCGAACACGGTGGTCGGAGTCGCCTGGGTCCGCGGACCCTTTCCTACCGAGAAGGTGTCTCGGTTGTTCGTCGCCTACATCGAGGTGGCGATCGCAGCCGTGTTGTTCCTGTTGGCCGATCCGTTCGTCGCGCTCCCTGGGGCAGCGGCCCTCGGGATCATCGGCAGCTACATCGCGGTCTTCCACAGTCCGAAGTTGTTCGTGGCTCATCAGACCTGGTCCGTTGCGGTGACCGGAGCCCTGTTGTTCAGGGCTGTCATGGAGCCTTCGGCCGATGTGGTCCTGGCGTACGCTACCTGATTCTTCTGACCTTGATCTTGTTCTCTGCGCCGATACTGACCCAGTCACTTCTGTTGTTGTTGCGCAGCGACGCGGCCACTGCCTTCTACGATCCGCTGACCGGGCTCAGAAACAGGCGAGGATTGGACGCTGCGATCACTCAGCGAGGCAACGACCCGGACGGGCACGGCAGCACAGCGGCTGTGCTCGTCGTGGATCTGGATGGATTCAAGCTCGTGAACGACCGGTTCGGGCACGCACACGGTGACGTAGTACTTCGAGTGACCGCCGAGGCGATCGACGCGGCATTCCCGCCGCCCGCCATCACCGCGCGCACCGGCGGCGAAGAATTCGCGATCCTCACCTACGTCGACACAGACGCGGCGATCGAACAGGTCGCCGCGCTACAGACACGACTGGCAGCAGACCCGGAGGTGGGTGTCACAGTGAGCGTCGGCGTTGCTCACCTCGAGGCGACGTCCGTTGCTCGTGACTTCCGCGAAGCCTGGAGCCGAGCGGACGTTGCGATGTACGCCGCGAAGCGGGCGGGCGGAAACTCGGTGTCGTTCGACCTGTGAACGTTCGAGGAGTCAGTCCTTCGGAAGTTCATGACATGCTCGATGAATGCCCATGCCCGACTGGCAGGACCAACCGGCAAATCGCGAGTACAAACGGAAGCTGCGCGATCTGCAGATTCCGATTCCGCGATGGTGGCCGGGTCGGATGAACATCGAGATCGTCGGCGGCGACCTCGAGACCGGTGCGGTGGTTGCCCATCTTCCGGTCGAGGGCAACCCCTACTCGCCCGAGTGCCGGCCCACAGCCCGACTGGTGGCAACACCGATGTGACGCTGGCCGATCTCGACCGCAACCACGTACGAACCGAATGGGTCGACGGCGACTGGAAGTACATCGTGTTCGGTCGCGAGGAACTCGACGCGGTCGATGTGGGACACATCAGGATCTCGATGCGTTCGATCTCTCTGGAGGTGTCCAGTAGGGCAGTCACTTTCGATCCCACCGATCACGAACTGTTCGTCGTACAGGCCCTTCGGTTTCGATTGGCAACTGCTACAGAACGGCTCCGTCCATCGGTATGGAGACCGTTTCGGACTCGACACCGCGAGCGCACACCTGGCAGATCTCGACTATGTGGTGCACTCCCTCGATGCCGGCCTCTGGCTCGATACTGCCGATATGCATACGGCCCTCGCTACCGCGTTGTCCTTTCCTGGCTACTACGGACAAACCTCGACGCACTGAACGATTGTCTCGGTGACGTGGGGCGGTACAGCTACGGAAGCGAATCGAACAGTGCCGGAACAGTGTTGGCCATCGCCGGCTTCGATTCTCTTCTCGATATCGATCGACCGACGGCGCTGGGGGTGCTCGACGTATTCGCGCGCCAAGCTCGGCTGTCCGCGCTGTACGGGCACGCAATGTTGTGCCTTGTCGAAACCGCCGGTGACGAACTCGGAAAAGTAGGCGGCACGGACGTCTCGCAGGCGACGGTGACGGGGTTCCCGCCCGACCCGCCCGAGCCGTTCGACGAGTCGACCATCATCGAGTTCGGGTTTCAGTTCTACGCAACGGCAGATGAAGCCGAAGATCTCGCCCTTCGGTTGGAGTCGGCGACGGCTCCGATTCTCGACGAGGTCGGGCGATACTGCACTCGTGTCGATCTGGCGTCGGAACGTGCGGGGCAATCCGATGAGCGACACTCGAGCTCGTTCAAGCTTCGTGGACCCGGACAGGACCTTTACGAGATATGCATTGCCACGCGGGGAACAGGAGATCGCAGCGTGCTCGGCGAACGGATTTTCGAGGCCGTCACCGGGCGCGGGCTGCCTTTCGAGCAGATGAGCGAGACTCCGTTCGGTGGTCCATTTCTGGCCGATGCGTTCGAGAAGTACCCGTCGCTCGGTTGACTTCCGATCCGCGCAAGCTCACGGCCGCGGAATTCTCGCCGACCCGCAGGTGAACAACCGAGAACGGTTGGCGTAATAGACTTCGACACCGGTTGGCGACCTCGATGCCCGACGCGTTGCCACGCAGCAGATCCGCTGCGACCCAAAGTCGGAAGGTCCCGAATCGGACACGACAACCGTGAGTTCGCGGGTTTCGGATATCGGTTCAGGACTTGTGGACCGGAAGGTGCCAAACGGCTTCTGTTGGGGCACAATGCTCCTCGAACGGCACAACTCGACGACGGGGACGAGATATGCGAATCTTTGCGCGAACCACCGGTGTTGCCGCAGCAGCGGCCCTTCTGCTACTCGTATCGCCTGCGTCCGCGCTGGCTGCCGAACCCGGGGACGTCACCTACTCGTTCACTGCTGTCGGTTCGAGCGTCGAGAACACGATCACGAACAACTCGGGCAGCGTGATCACCTGCGGGACGTCGCTCGCGCCGGCACCCGACGGAGTGCTTCCCCCGGTCGGTGAAGTGATCGGAAACGGACAGTCCCTCTACAGGGGCGGGGAGGTGCCGGCAGGCACCACCACGCAGGTGGTCACCGACGTGCCGGCAGGCACGTACGTCGCGTTGGCGTCGTGCACGCTGACCGAGGGTGACTCGACGACCGCGTGGATCTCGGACTACCCAGGTCTCGACGAGTTCTTGGCGCAGATCCCCTGGACGTCGTACACGGTGGAACAGGCCTCCGCCATCGTCACCGTCCAATAACGCACAGGGATTCGACGTGGCCGCAACCCTGGAGCAAGCCTCCTATGTCTTTCGTGAATGGCACAAGCGCATCGAGGAACGCGACGCGCCCGCTCTGTCGGAGCTCTACGCGGCAGATGCGGTTCTCGAAAGCCCCCTTGTGCCAGTGCTGTTCGATCTGAGATCCGGAATAGTCCAGGGAAGAATCGCACTCGACAGCTTCCTGCAGGAAACGACGCGAAAGCGATTCGACGAGAACACATCGCCGTCGCCCCACGGCAGGGACATCTTCACGTTCGACGGGCACCGCCTGGTCTGGGAACACCCACGCCAGACGACGAACGGCGACAAACTCGATCTCGTCGAGATCGTGGAACTGGACGGCCCCCTCATCTCGAGGCACCGAATCTATTGGGATTGGCACGGTATCGCGCACATCGATACCTCCGACCGATCTCGAGTCACTCGAAGGGATCGAGTCAGCCCGAGCTGAGGGTGTCCCTCACCCCGATGGCGTTATCCGATTTCGGCTCAGTTCTCCATACACTGAAGCCCGTGACTCGGGTGAGCGGTTCCCACGGCTCCGATCGTCGTCGTCTTCTGGCCGACGGGGCTATCGAACTGCTGGCGACCGACGGTGTGCACGGACTGACTCACCGTCGTCTCGACAAGGCGCTCGGGATTCCTGCCGGTTCGACCTCGAATGTCTTTCGTCGGCGCATCGATCTGCTGCGGGCCGCGCTCGATGCGCTCGTAGAGCAGGAAATGGTGGTCGTGCACGACGCTCTGGGCGACCGTGAGCCCGGTCCGTGGAGTGGGTCCACCGCCGCCGATGTATTCGCCGACGTGGTCGACGCGTGGCTGTTGCCGGTCAATCGCACGTTGCTCGTCGCGCGCTACACGCTGATTCTCGAGTCCTCACGATCCGACGAATTGGCACCGTTGTTGATCGCCGCGCGCGGCCGCTTCACGGCGTTGGCCGAGTTGCTCTGCGCCGCAGCCGGTGTCGGTTCCGAGGACGCCTCTCTCGACCCGGCGATTCAGCTCGTGGCCTGGGCGGACGGTGTGCTTCTCGCGCACGTCACCGCGGGAGTCCGGGCACCGACGCGCGCCGACGTCCAGCAGGTAGTTCGTAGGTTGCTCGAGCCCTGACGTCGATGTCGTGTTCTGGTCTCGAATCGCTCTGCGGGTCGTCCGCGTACGGTATCGGAAAACTACGATCGTAGTTTCCGTCGAATCCGACGGGGGGGGGATCCTGGGGCCGAGGGGTGGACGATGATCGAGGAACGAACGACTTTCACGGTGGACGGTGTCGAGGTAGCCGCAGTGATGACTTTGCCCGAGGGCGAGCAGGTGATGCCGTGCCCGGCCGTGTTCACGGCTCCGGGATTCGCCGGAGTCAAGGAGATGCTGATACCGAACTACAGCGCCGACCTCGCCGCCGGTGGGGTGGCGTCACTCGCATTCGACTACCCGGGATTCGGCGCGAGCGGAGGCGACGTACGCCAGCACATCGATCTACCTCAGCAACTGCGGTCCTTTCGTGCCGCGCTCGACGTTCTGGCGCGCGACCCACGCATCGATTCCGAGCGAATTGCCGTGTGGGGAACCAGCATGTCCGGAGGACACGCCATTGCTGTGGCCGCGGAAGATCCGCGAGTGAAAGCGGTGGCCGCGATCATCCCGTTCATCCACCTCACTCCCACCGGCAATTTCGAGCTCGCACCGGTCATCGTTCGGGACGCACTACGACGTCTGTTCCGCAGGCCGGGACTGACCATCCCGGCGGCGGGACGGCCGGGTGAGGTGGCGACGATGAATTCGGACGGAGCCTACGAATGGTCTCTCGAGATGGCGCGCGGAGCGGAGAACTACCGCAACGAGGTGACCGTTGCTTCGCTACCGGCCATGTTGCGGTGGTCGACGCGCAAGGCGGCAGCCCGTCTCACCGTTCCGGTTCTCGCGATACTCGCCGAATCCGACACCATCACTCCGCCCGTACGGGTGCGCAAGGCACTGTCCCGCGTCGACGGTGTCGAATATGTTTCCTACCCCGAATCGCACTTCGAGCTGTTCACCGATCACGCTGAGGCAGTTCGTAAGTCGACGGTGAAGTGGTTGGTCTCGAAGCTGGGAGAATGACTCGCAGCGCGTGACGTGCTGGGGTTGTCAGTGCGCGAGGGCCTGCTGTCGGTCGGCTACACGGGCGGCAACGGCAGAAGCGAGATCGGCGACCTCTGTAGCGAGTTCATCGCGACTTCTGGTATCGGTTTCATGCAGGAAGGTCGTCGATCCGACTGTGGCACCGCAGTATTCGACGATGCCCCGTTCGATCTGCGTTCGGAACGCGTCGTACACGCCGTGGCGTTCGAAGCTGTCGGCGTCGTCGCCGGCAAGGGGGACCAGGTGAACGGTGAGTCGATCAAGCTTCTTGACGATGCCGTATTCGGCAGTGAGATCGTAGGCCCATCCGCTGACGAAGACGCGATCGATCCACCCTTTGAGCAGTGCCGGCATGGACCACCAGTACATCGGGAAGACCAGAACCAGGTGATCGGCGCGGTCGATTCGTTCCTGTTCGGCACGCACGTCAGCGGGCGTGATTCCCTTGCCTCGAAACAGATTCAGGTCGCCACCGGCGAAACGTGGATCGAAGTTCTCCACGGCGAGATCGGCCGTCTCGACGGTGCCACCTGCGGTGCGGATCGCGTCCGATACGGATCGGGCGACGTGGTGGGTGAGGGAGTCGGGGTCGGAATGGGAGACTACGACGAGTGCGGTCATGGCTGATTCCTTCGGGTGAGGTGAAACGGCTATGTACCAAGAGTAGGTTACTATTCGTATATAGCGCAAGGAGGTGCCCGATGGCCCGGACGCGACTGTCTCGTTCCGACCGATACGACCAGTTGGTGGAGGTCTCGTGGGCTCTCGTGCGAGCGGAAGGGGCCGACGCTCTGACGCTCGGCCGACTCGCCGAACATGCCGCCGTCGCAAAACCCGTGGTGTACAGCCACTTTGCCTCGCGTGCAGAACTCCTGGCCGCACTGTTCACAGAATTCGACGACCGGCAAACGGTCATGCTCGAGGAATCCCTCCGCTCCGCGCCCACCTCGTTGAACGGACGCGCACAGGCCATCGCCAACTCGTACGTGGGATGCGCGTTGGCGCAGGGACGTGAGCTGACGGGTGTGCTGGCGGCACTGGAGGGCTCGCCCGAACTCGAACAGGTCAAGAGAACGGCCGAACGGGCGTACTCCGATCGATGCCGGTCGATTCTCGAGCCGTACAGCGCCTCCGGCGGGATCTCGGCATCGTCGATCACGGCGATCTTCGGTGCAGCGGAAGCACTGTCACAAGCGGCGGTTTCGGGCGCAATCGCACCCGAGGAAGCGACAGGCGAACTGGCCGAGTTGATCATCGCCGTCGTGGGGAAGCTCTGACCCCGCAGCTCACTCGGCGATGAACATCGGCCTACCGACAACCGGATCTGCCACTACTCGGGCGCGGATCTCGAATACGTCCTCGAGCAGCGTCGGTGTCACGATGTCGCGGGGATGACCGTCGGCAACGATGACACCATCCCGCATGGCCACGATTCGATCGCAGTACCGCGCCGCTTGATTGAGGTCGTGCAGCACCATCACCACGGTCTTCCCGCGATTCGCGACCAGATCGGCGACCAACTCCATCACATCGATCTGATGACGCACGTCGAGATACGTGGTGGGTTCGTCCAGTAGCAGAATTTCGGTTTCCTGCGCCAAAGCCATTGCTATCCAGGTGCGTTGACGCTCCCCGCCGGAGAGTGAATCGACAGTGCGGTCGGCGAGGTGGAGGATTCCGGTCGAGGACATCGCTGTGTGCATGGCCTCGTCGTCGTGCCGTCTGAGCATCGACAGTGCCCCGAGCCTCGGATATCGCCCCTGTTCGACGAGCTCTCGGACGCGCAGTCCCTGCGGTGCGATGGCGGTCTGGGGCAGGATGGCGAGTCGTCGGGCCGTCTCGATCGACGACCGATCACGCAGAGGGGTGCCGTCCAGTCGTATCTGTCCGTGCAGAGGGGCCAGTACCCTGGCCAAGGCCATCAGCAACGTCGACTTGCCCGATCCGTTGGGGCCGAGGAATCCGGTGACCGTTCCGCGCGGAACGACGAAGCTCAGGTCCGAGACCGCGTGAACTGTGCCGAATTGCTTGGTCAGTGCCTGCGCTTCGAGCGCCGCTCCCGGATAGCTGGTCATCTGTGCGCAATCCCCCTGGCCGTTGGTCACCTCGAGTACCGGCTGCTCGGGGCAACCGGTACTCGAGGCTACGGTGTGCGACCGACATCCGGTGCGGCCACTCGTGCGCGAGCCCTCCCGCGTCAGCGATGCAGCGCGGCGGCAATCTCTCGGTAGGTCTCGAACGGATCGGCCAGGTCGGGCAGCGAGTGCAGGGTCACGTGCGATGCACCTGCGTCGATGTGCTCGTTCAATCGTGCTGCGATCGCGTCGGCGGTACCGTGCGCCACCAACGCGTCGATCAGTCGGTCGCTGCCGCCGTCGCCGATCTCCTCGTCGGAGTAGCCGAGTCGGTTCAGATTGTTGGTGTAGTTGCGCAGGTGCAGGTACGGATTGTTGACCGGTGGCCGCCCGATCGAGCGCGCCTTCTCCGGATCCGACTCGAGGACCACCTTGTGCTCGGGTGCCAGGATCTTGTTCGGTCCCAATGCCTCTCGTGCTTCACGGGTGTGCTCGGGGGTGGTCAGGTACGGATGCGCACCTGCGGTGCGGTCGGCCGCCAGCGCGAGCACCTTCGGGCCGAGAGCAGCGAGGACGCGTCGCTCCACCGGGACTCCGGCCTCGTCGAGAGCGTCGAGGTAGGCCACCAGAGCGTCGTACGGCTTGGTGTATTCCTGTGTCGCCTCCGGGTGGCCCGCGCCGATTCCGAGGACGAAACGGCCCGGGTGCTTGCTCTCCAACCGGTGATACGACGTGGCGACGTCGGCCGCTGCGTCCGACCAGATGTTGACGATGCCGGTGGCGACGACGACCGTCTCGGTGGCGTCGAGGATCTCCTCGGTGGTGGTCAGGTCCGCCGGCGGTGAGCCGCCGAGCCAGATCGTGCCGTAGCCGAAGGATTCGATCGCCCGGGACAGTTCGGGGGTGAACGCCGAGTGCAGTCGCCAGACGCCGTACTTGCCGAGTTCAGGTGTGGAAGTCATGTTCTGAGTCAACGCGTTCCACTCGCGAAGATTCCGCCTGGTCTCATGCGTCCGGTTCGATGATGCGGTTCTCCGGGAATCGGGCAGGCGGCGGACCGAATGCGTCGCGGGCGTTCTTGATGACACCCTTGCCGACCGCACGGTTGCCCGCGCCGCCGATCGCTGCGCCGATTCCGGCGGGGAGCATCTTGCCGACCAGCAGCGCGCTGCGCTTGGCGAGGTACTTGGTGATGAACTTCTTCACCAGCGACTTGTTCATGGTCGCCATCGAGCCGCCCGGGATGCGGGAGGTGATCAGCGGGCCCCAGTTCTTGGCCGTCTTGCCGACGGTTCGTTGCACGATCTGCATGCCCGATTCGCCAAGAGCAACCGACAGCACCAGGGCGCGTCGTTGCTGGTGGTTCTGGACGGGAATGCCGTGTACGGACGCGACCGAGAGTGTCAGCAGCGCCGAGGACTCGATGAAGAACGCGGTTTCGGCACCCACCGCGGCGAGCGAGGCGACGGTCCCGACGCCCGGGATCGCCGCGGCA
>NZ_BAOX01000144.1:0-11864 GCF_000813105.1 Rhodococcus sp. BS-15
TGGTGGGCAGCGGGATACAACCTGATATCGGTTCCGCTCGCGGCAGGAGTGCTGGCGCCCGTCGGCTTCGTGCTCCCCATGTCGATCGGCGCCGTCCTGATGTCACTGTCGACGATCGTCGTCGCCGCCAACGCGCAGCTACTCCGTCGACTCGACCTCTCCCCCGACGCGGTGACCGGCCGACCTGTGCACTGAGCCGTCGACGACGCCGAATCGTCCCGGCACGGCCGAAGGCCGCACCCCCGATGAGAGGGTGCGGCCTTCGGTGTCTGTGCAGATCAGCCGAGCAACGTCCGCATGGTGTCGATTTCCTGCTGCTGCGAGGCCACGATCGCGCGAGCCATCTCCTGCGCATCGGGGTTCGAGCCGTCGGCGATCTCGATGTTCGCCATCTCGATTGCGCCGTCGTGGTGCTCGATCATCATCGTCAACCATTGGCGGTCGAACTCGGCACCGGTGGCCGCACTCAACGCGTCCATGTCCTGTTGGGTCATCATGCCCATGCCCATGCCCGACCCGTGGTCCATTCCGCCCATCTCACCCATGTCGGACGAGGGTGCGGGCTGACCCCATTCGGCGAGCCAGGCCGTCATCCGGTCCATCTCCGGTTGCTGCGCGGCTTCGATCGCCGACGCCAAGGCCACGACGTCCGAATTTTCGGTGCGGCCATCGACCATTGCCGCCATCTCGACCGCCTGCGCATGATGCGGGTACATCATCCGAGCGAACATCACGTCCGCATCGTTGAATTCTGCGGACGCGTCGGCCTGGTCCGATGACGCCGACGACGAGTTCGGCGAGCCCATCGAATGGCCGTCCATCGACGAGTCGTCGCTGCTGCAGCCGGCGAGAAGGAATGCGCTCACGGTGGCGGCAGCCAGCGAAGCGACGAGTGTTGTACGCATGTGAATCTCCTTGAACAAGTGCGAAATACAGGGATCTGGGTACGGCGATCCGCCGGTGGTCGTGCGTCCACCGGGCTCCCTGTCACACTCGCAAGGTCACCGATCTGTCCAGCTCCCAGAGGGTCCACGGCGGCGCACGCTCCGAGATGGAGTCGGTGCGCCCACCGATACCGTCCCCCGACATCAGCGAGTAGACGACATCGACGGTTGTCGCTGGGACCGTCAGCGCAGCCCACGACACCGTGGTTCCCGCGCACGGATGCATCATCTGATGTGCCGACGGGCAGTCGTGTTCACCGGTCGCAACCTGTACCGGATCCTCGTGGTGGGTCGCCGACGCATGGCGGCGTGTTCGCTGCTCGCCGACGTGGTCGGTGTCACCGAGTGCATCAGCAGCACCCCGAAGATCGTCAGTGCGATCAGCAATCCGGTCGCCGAGGCAACGCCCGGGCGTCTGCGTCGGATCACTGAGTGCATGTCACCGACGATAGCAAGTCATACCCCCTAGGGGTAGCCGGCAGGGACTTCCGCCCCGCACCGAAGGACTTCCGCCTCTGTCTGTGGCGGTCCGATTCGGGCCATGCTCGCTGTGTATCTGCACACGTAAGTCAATGGACGGGAATTCGTCATGAATGCATCGAGCCGGGTAGTCGTCGGAGTCGACGGATCTGCCACATCGCTCGACGCGGTCCGCTGGGCAACACGCGAGGCTGTTCGACGCCACGCTCCGCTCGAGTTGGTCACGTCGTCTCTGTTTGCGCCGGGAACCTACGGGGATGCCATCAGTCTTCGGATCGGTTCGTTCTCGGACCCCGATGTCGAAGCCAAGCGCGTGCTGACCGCCGCGGTCGATGTTGCGCACAAGGCCGCAGCAGGCAATTCACTGATTCTCGACACTCGTCTCGAACATGGCTCTGCCGCACGGAACCTGACGCATTTCGACGTCGCACCCGCCATGATCGTCGTCGGATCGAGAGGTCTCGGCGAGTTCACCGGTGGATTGATCGGATCGGTCAGCACCGCGGTCGTCTCGCATGCGACATGCCCTGTGGCCGTGATCAAATCGAACATCATCAGCGACGGTCCGGTTGTCGTCGGCGTGGATTGCACCTCAAACAGCCAACCCGCCATCGGCTTCGCTCTGAAGGAAGCGTCACTGCGAGGCGTCGACCTCGTCGCGGTGCACGCTTGGAGCGACCTCGAGCTGGGCAGCGTGTTGACGCGCGACGAGGAGGGTCCGTGGGTCGATTCCGAACTCGCCGAGAAGACCTCCTTGGCGGAGAGCCTGGCCGGATGGTCGGAGGACTACCCGGACGTCACCATCCACCGTGTGGTGGTTCAGGACAGGCCGGTTCGTGAACTGGTCCGCGCTTCCGAGACAGCGCAGTTGATCGTTGTGGGAAGCCGCGGTCGGGGCGGATTCGCGTCGATGCTTCTCGGCTCCACCTCGCGCGCGGTGTTGCATTCGGTGGATGTTCCCGTCGTCGTCGTACCCACGAACCGATGACCGCGTCCACCACCGAAACCACCTACAACTCCGAGGAACTGGACGCCGACCTACGCTACTGGGCCGCGGCGAACTATCTGACGGTGGCGCAGATCTATCTGCAGGACAACGTATTGCTGCGTCGGCCTCTGGAGGCGGAGCACATCAAGCCGAGGCTGCTCGGGCACTGGGGCACGAGTCCCGGCCTGTCGATGATCTACACCCTCCTCAATCGCGTGATTCGTCGAACCCATTCGGACTGGCTGTACGTCACCGGTCCGGGCCACGGCGGTCCGGCGTTGGTGGCGAACACCTACCTCGAGGGCACCTACAGCGAGATCTACCCGGACATCTCGCTCGACAACGACGGCGTCCGACGTCTGTGTCGTCAATTCTCCACTCCCGGCGGCATTCCGAGCCATGTGAGCGTCCAGACTCCGGGCAGCATTCACGAGGGCGGCGAGCTGGGCTACGCCCTCGTCCACGCCGCCGGTGCAGCGTTCGACAATCCCGATCTGATCGTCGCCTGTGTCGTCGGGGACGGTGAGGCCGAAACCGGTCCCCTGTCCGGTTCGTGGAAGATCCCGGCCTTTCTCAATCCGATTCGCGACGGTGCCGTGTTGCCCATCCTGCACCTGAACGACGGGAAGATTTCCGGACCGACGGTTCTCGGACGCAGCACCGATCAATCGATCGCGGACTACCTCAGCGGCCAGGGGTGGGCACCACTGTTCGTCGAAGGCGACGATCCACGAGAGGTGTTCCCGGCTCTCGAAAGCGCCCTCACCCGCGCCCACGAGACGATCGAGAGAATCCAGCACGCCGCCCGGAACGGCGAGCCACAGCACGATATCGAATGGCCCGCCATCGTTCTCCGCACTCCCAAGGGCTGGACCGGACCGCACGAGGTGGACGGCAAACTCATCGAGGGCACCCACTGGGCGCACCAGGTGCCGCTGTCGGGCGTCCGCGAGAACCCAGCACATCTGGATCTGCTCGAGAAGTGGCTGCTCTCCTACGATCCCCGATCGTTGTTCGACGACAACGGTGCCCCGGTGGCGGCCGTTCGCGAGCTCGCACCGTCGGGCACCGAACGTCTCGGGGCCACTCCGTACGCCAACGGCGGTGTGCTGTTGCAGCCCTTGGTCATTCGAGACCTCGAGAACTATGCGCTCACCGTCGAGTCCCCGGGGCGCACGTCGCACGAGACGACCACGGTGCTCGGGGAGATGATGCGCGATATCTACCTCGACAACGCACAGCCCAACGGCGGCGGTAACTTTCGTCTGTTCTGTCCCGACGAGACCGCGAGCAACCGCCTGCAGGCCGTGTTCGAGGCCACCGACAGATGCTGGCAGCTGCCGACCACCGAGTTCGACGACAATCTCGGTCCCGACGGTCGCGTGATGGAGGTGCTCAGTGAGCACCTGTGCGAGGGCTGGCTCGAGGCGTATCTGCTGTCGGGTAGACACGGACTGTTCGCGAGTTACGAGGCCTTCGCCATGGTGAGCGTGTCGATGCTTATCCAGCACACCAAATGGCTCCAGCATGCGGCCACACTCGCGTGGCGGGCTCCCGTCGCGTCGCTCAACGTGTTGCTCACCAGCACGTGTTGGCGCAACGACCACAACGGATTCAGCCATCAGGGCCCCGGACTGATCGACGCGGTGATTCCGCTGGCACCGGATGTGGTGCGCGTGTGGCTACCACCGGACTCCAACACTCTGCTCGCCGTTGCCGATCATTGCTTCCGCAGTCGAGGCCACGTCAACGTTCTGGTGGTGGACAAGCAGAATCACCCGCAGTATCTGACGCTTCCCGAGGCGCGGGCGCATGCCGCGGCGGGTGCGTCCCGCTGGGACTGGGCCGGCACCGAAGTGGCCGATACCGACGACGACCCCGAGATAGTTCTGGCGTGTGCCGGCGACGTGCCGACCGAGGAAACCCTCGCTGCCGCAGAATTGTTGCGTACGTGGACTCCCGAACTCAGGGTTCGCGTGGTCAACGTGATCGATCTGATGGCGCTGCTCCCCGTCGTCGATCATCCGCACGGATTCTCCGACGAGCAGTTCGTGGATCTGTTCACCGCCTCGGTCGACGTGGTCTTCGCGTTCCACGGCTATCCCCGTGCGGTGCACCAACTGGTGCACGGCCGACCGGACGCCCAGCGGTTCCACGTTCGCGGATTCATCGAACAGGGCACCACCACAACACCGTTCGACATGGTGGTGCTCAACAAGATCAGTCGCTACCACCTCACGCTCGCAGCACTCGACCGAGCGCGCACTGCGCCGGCCGGTGCCGAGCAACTGCGGCAGCACTGCCAGGACCAACTCGAACGCCACGACGTCTATATCCGAGAGCATTTCGAGGACCTCCCGGAGATTCGGCAGTGGCGGTGGTCGTGACACTCGTGGGCGGAGAGACTGGGGAACGCCACGCTCTGTCCGTCGATGAGGTGGTGGCCTCTGTCGCTTCGAGCCTCGATCGCGGTCTGACCGTGGACGAGGTGGCCCGACGAACTCTCCGGTTCGGGCCCAACGTGCTCCCGGCCAGAGCCGGCCCCGGATGGCCCCGACGCCTGCTCGGTCAGTTCCACAATCCGCTGATCTACGTTCTGATCGTCGCCGGCACGATCACAGCGGGGCTGGCCGAATACGTCGACTCCGCAGTCATCTTCGCTGTCGTGGTGCTCAACGCAGCGATCGGGTTCGTACAGGAGTCCAAGGCCGGTTCGGCGCTGGAATCTCTGCGGTCGATGGCCCGAACTCCGGCGCGCGTGGTGCGAGACGGGGAGGTGCGCTCCCTGTCATCCGAGGACGTGGTGCCGGGCGACCTGGTGCGATTGGAAGCAGGAGACAAGGTCCCCGCCGATCTCAGGCTGGTGCATACGATCGGCTTGGAGGTCGACGAGTCCACCCTGACCGGTGAGTCCGAACCCTCCGCCAAAGGCACTGCAGCAGTGCCGCCGTCGACCCTGCTCGCCGACCGATCCAACATGGGCTATTCCGGCACCCTCGTCACGGCAGGAACGGGGACCGGCCTCACCGTCGCCACCGCGTCCGATACCGAACTCGGTGGCATTCACCGTCTTGTCGGGTCAGCTCGGCCACTGGCCACACCGCTGACTGCCAAACTCGCCGAGTTCGGCAGGATCCTGACGTTCGCGATTCTCGGGCTGGCCGTTGTCACCTTCGGAGTCGGACTGCTCCGAGGCCAGGATACCGTCGAAACTTTCGTCGCCGCAGTCGCACTCGCCGTCGGCGCGATTCCCGAGGGCTTGCCCGCAGCAGTGACGATCACCCTGGCCATCGGGGTCTCCCGGATGGCGCGGCGTGGTGCTGTCATCCGGCAGCTGCCCGCTGTCGAAACCCTTGGCAGCACCACGGTCATCTGTTCCGACAAGACCGGCACGTTGACCCAGAATCAGATGACGGTGCGGGCTCTGTGGACGATCGACGGCGAAGTCGTGGTCACCGGTTCGGGATACGAGCCTGTCGGTGACCTGACGGAGGACGGTGATCTCGTATCCGTGGACCACAACGACGCACTGCGGTGGTCACTTCTCACCGGTGCCGTGTGCAACGACGCGTCGCTGCGA
Organism: Rhodococcus sp. BS-15; assembly: GCF_000813105.1. NCBI lineage: Bacteria > Bacillati > Actinomycetota > Actinomycetes > Mycobacteriales > Nocardiaceae > Rhodococcus > Rhodococcus sp. BS-15. Next base: position 5,993 of record NZ_BAOX01000144.1, read on the forward strand.
GAGATCGACGATGAGTGGACGATTGTCGGAGATCCGACGGAAGCCGCGATGATCGTGCTGCGATGAAGGCCGATATCGACACCCCGAGCTTCCTCGATGGCCATCCGCGATCGGGGAGTATTCCGTTCAGCTCGGACCGGCAGTTCATGGCCACGCTCCATCGTTCCCGCAGCGACGAGCACGGGTTCGCCCTCGTCAAGGGGGCCGTGGAGCGCGTCATCGACATGAGCGAGACGATGATGGATTCCGAAGGCCGCCTGCGTCCGATCGATCGTCATCGGATATCCGAGGCAGCCGAAGACCTCGCAGGACGCGGACTCCGCGTGTTGGCCACTGCGCGCACAACCGCCGGAGCGGCAGTGGATTTCACGGTGGACGGCCTGCCGGGGACGCTCGTGTTCACGGGCCTCGAAGCATGATGGACCCGCCCCGTGAGGCCGCGACGTCCGCTGTCCAGGCCTGTCGCTCCGCCGGGATCTCCGTCAAGATGATCACCGGTGACCACGCCGTAACCGCGACCGTCATTGCCCAGCAGGTCGGTTTGCTGGATCGAGGTGACGGAGACGGGTCGGTGCTGACCGGATCCGATCTGTCGTCATTGAGCGCGGACGACTATCCGGACGCGGTCGATCGTGCGGTCGTCTTCGCCAGGGCCAGCCCCGAACAGAAGCTTCAGCTGGTCGAGTCCCTGCAGTCGCGCGGCCACGTTGTCGCCATGACCGGTGACGGCGTCAACGATGCGCCTGCACTGCGCCGGGCGAACATCGGGGTCGCGATGGGCCACAGCGGAACCGAGGTGGCCAAGGATGCGGCCGATGTCGTGCTGACCGAGGACGACTTCTCCACCATCGAGGCCGCGGTGGAAGAAGGCCGTGGTGTGTTCGACAACCTGACGAAGTTCATTGCGTGGACGCTGCCCACCAATCTTGCCGAGGGCCTCGTCATCCTGGTCGCGATCCTGTTCGGCACTGCTCTGCCGATCCTGCCCACCCAAATTCTGTGGATCAACATGACCACTGCCGTCGCATTGGGCCTGATGTTGGCGTTCGAGCCCAAGGAGCCCGGGATCATGTCGAGGTTGCCGCGCCGGCCCGACGAGCCGCTGCTGACGCGGGCCCTGATGGTGCGGATTCTGTTGGTGTCGACCGTGCTCGTGGTCGGTGCCTGGGCGATCTTCGAGTGGGAGCAGAGCCGCGGTGCCGGCCTCGACGAGGCACGCACTGTCGCGCTCAACATGTTCGTCGCTGCCGAGATCGCCTACCTGTTCAGCTGTCGATCACTGACACGTTCGGCTTGGCAGCTGGGTCTGTTCACCAACCGGTGGATCGTTGTCGGGGTGCTCATCCAAACAGCCGGTCAGATCGCGCTCACGTATCTTCCGGCCATGAACGCGTTGTTCGGTACCGCACCGATCGGCATCGATTCGTGGCTGCTGATCGGTGCAGTGACCGTCGTGCTGTCGCTCGTCGTCGGGATCGACAAGCGGGTGCACAACCGTAGGACGTTCGCTACCCGCGGGCGATGATCAACGGACAGTCGACGCGGTGGGCCAGCGAACGCACGGTGGATCCGAGAAGTCGGTCGCTGAAACCGTTGCGGCCGGTCGAACCGACGACGACGGCCTGCGCCCGCGGTGATACCTCGAGAATCTTCTCGACCACATTGCCGCGCAACACCTTTTGCTGAACAACTACGTCCGGATACTGCTCGCTCCAGCCGGACAGGCTCTCTGCCAACACGGTTCGACCGTTCGACACGATAGCGTCGGATCTGTCGGTCTCGGACGCGTCGGGCGACGAGATCAGTTCGTCCGTCGACACGTGGACCGCAACCAATTCTGTTCCCCGTAGTGAGGCTTCGTCGAATGCCAACCGAACAGCCTTCTGGTTGTGCGGCGACCCGTCGATTCCGAGGACAACGGGGCCTCGTGACGAATCCAACTCGACGCTTCCCGGCACGATGACCACCGGGCAGTGCGCTTGAACCGCCACAGCGGTGCTCACCGAGCCGAGCAGTTCGGCGAAGTATTCGCCGTTGCCGCGCGAGCCGACCACCATCATCGACGCATTCGAGCTCTGATCGAGCATGGCTTGAATCGTCGGTCCCACAATCGATTCGCTCATGATGGTGAGCGCGTCCGGGTTCTTCACCGAGCGTCGAGCAACCAGAGACGCCCAGGCCAGGGTCGACTCTGCGGCTGTGTGCTCCTCGGAGCCGATGTGAGTGGGCAGCGCGACGAAACTCGTGTACAGGGCTTTGACTTGGTAGGCGGACACCAGCTTCACCGGTAGCCCACGCAACTCGGCCGCGTGCGCGGCCCATCCGACTGCGTCGAGCGACGAGCCGGAGCCGTCGACACCGACGGCGATCGGAGACTGCCTCGTGGTACTCATGCGTGCGGGACGACGAGGACGGGGCAATGGGCATGCCGCAGTACGGCGGTCAGTGTTCGTCCCGGCACTCGGTCTCGTTCGTGACCGACCACCATCAGCTGGGCTGTCTCGGACACGGCGACCAGCTCCGATCCCGAGTCGGCTTCGGCGTAAACCGACGCCACCCGCACCGACGGGTAGTCCACACCGAAGGGTTCCAACCGGACTTCCATCGCCGATTCGGGATGCAGATGGTCCACCGGACCACTGATGGCGCTCGCTAAAATGGACGAGATCGCCTGGGTGTGTACAGCGAGCACACTGGCCTCGCGCATGGCTGCTTCCTGGAATGCCTGTGCCACCACGACGTCGGTCGCGGAGACCTTCGCGTCTCCCAGCGCGGCGACGACCGCGCCGGAACGCTCGGCGTCGAAGGTACGTACGACCGCAACGGGATGAGCCGCAGATTCGATCATCGTGTGCACCATGGAACCGAGAACCCATGCAGCAAGCGAACTCTCGGCCGTGGTGCCCAGCACCGTCAGGCATGCCGACGCCGCTTCGGACCGCATCACTTCCTCCGGGTTACCCTGCAGCACGATAGCTTCCACGATGACAGTGGGGTCACCGATCTTCGCAACGATCGCCGCCTGGTCCAACACGGTGCGGGCGTAGTCACCGTCGACGTCGGGCGCGCCGTATTCTGTTTCGCGCTGGAGATGGGGCTGGATCACGTGCACCAAACGCAACGATGTCCGCCGCCCCCTCGCCTCGTGGACGGCGAAGCGGACTGCATCGAGCGCAGCCTTCGATCCATCGATTCCAACCACAACGGGTCCGGTGGCGTGTGCGATGTTCATCGGGTTCCTCTCGGTGTTACAACGTAGGTCCTGCACCTTCATCGAGAACGCTACGAGCGCACACCTACTCGACGCAGTGGCCGGAGGTCACCGAAACAAGTGACGAACGACTGCCCCTGTCAGGACAGCGGTACCGACCAGGTCACATCGGTGCCGCTTCCCGAGGAGCCGGGACCGATGTTCATGGACCCACCGCATTCGACTGCACGGGCACCGAGATTGGAGAGTCCACTCGCGGTGGTGTCCTCAGGCATTCCGATCCCGTTGTCCGACACGATGATCTGCAACTCGTCGCCCACCGACAAGGTAACGGTCACGGTGTCGCCCTGCGCATGATGGACGACGTTGCTGACCGTCTCGCGAACGACGGCGACGGCATGATCGGCGAGCTTGGTGTCGACGACCGACAGTGGTCCGAACATCCGCACGACTGCACGGATATCGACGTTCTCGGTGAGTTCGAGAACCGCCGCATTGATGCGTTGACGCAACCGCGTGGCCGAGTGGGACGTGCTCTGCAAGTCGAAGATCGTCGTGCGGATGTCCTGCACCGTGTCCTGTAGGTCGTCGATCGTCCTGGACAGACGCACCCGGATTTCCTCGGACTCGGTGCGTTGCAGCGTGCTCTGTAGAGCCAATCCGGCAGCGAAGATTCGCTGAATCACGTGATCGTGCAGGTCGCGGGCGATTCGGTCCCGGTCGGACAACACCTCGAGTTCGTGCATCCGGCGGCTGGCATCGGCGATCTGCATCACCAGAGCAGCTTGATCGGCGAAGTTCGAGACCAAGTCCAGTTGGGAGTCGTCGAACGGCCCCCGGCGCTCTGTGCGGAGGACCACCAGGACGCCTCTGACGCCCTCGGCGACCCGGAAGGGTGATATCAGCGCAGGCCCGAAGGCCGAGTCCAACCCCTTTGCCTTGTAGTCGAGTCTGTCCTTTCGCAACGCCGTTCGACGTCGAAACGCCAATCCGGAACTCGAGCCCTCGATCGGAATCAATGCTCCGATCATGCGGTCGGATCCCAGTCCCTCGCTGACCGTGACGACCAGTTCTGTGACATCCTCGGACGGCTGGTCGGAGTCATCGGGAACTGCGATGAACGCCGCATTGGAACCGGTCAGGTGCAGTGCCTTACGAGACACCATCTGCAGTACTTCGTCGATGTCCGTCCCGGCGAGGAGCTCGGTGCCGATGTCCCGAGTTGCTTCCATCCAGGCCTGACGTAGACGTGAGTCCTCGTACAGACGCGAGTTCTCGATGGCGATACCGGCGGCGGACGCGAGCGCCTTCGTGACGACCTCGTCGTCCTCGGTGAACTGCTGACCGTTCTTCTTCTCGGTGAGGTAGAGGTTGCCGAAAATCTCGTCGCGAACGCGAATCGGGACGCCCAGAAACGTTTTCATCGGCGGATGGTTCGGCGGAAATCCCACCGACTCCGGGTGCGCCGAGAGGTCCTCGAGGCGCAGCACTTTCGGCTGGTCGATCAACAGTCCGAGCACCCCGCGCCCGGTGGGAAGCGGGCCGATGGCGACTCGCGTGTCCTCGTCCATGCCGTGATTGATGAACGCACTCAACCCGTGGCCTTCGCCCCGGACGCCGAGTGCGCCGTACCGAGCGTCGACGAGTTCGACGGCCGATTCAACGATCGAGCGCAGTGTCACCTCCAGATCGAGGCCGGAGGTGATGACGAGCATGGCGTCGAGCAGCCCGTCGGCTTGGACTCTGGCATCGGCGATTCGACCGATTCGGTCCTGAACCTCGGCCAACAGTTCACCCAGTCGCAATTGCGGCAACGAGGAAGCCGTCTCCGCGTGGTCGTCATCCATCCCGCGACCCCGGTTGTCCGGTCGACGGAGCGGTATCGGCGAGTTTGGTTGCATACACCGCAGCTTGAGTGCGACGTTCCATCCCGAGCTTGGCGAGCAGCCGGGACACGTAGTTCTTGACCGTCTTCTCCGCCAGGAACATCCTGGCGGCAATCTGCCGGTTGGTGAGGCCCTCTCCCAGCAGATCCAGCAGCGTGCGCTCCTGGCTGGTGAGGTGGTCGATAGGTCCTGGGGTCGCCGTTCCGGCTCGCAGTTTGTCCATGAGGGCCGCTGCTGCACGATTGTCGAGCAGCGACCGACCGGAACCGACGTCCTTGATCGCTCGCGTGAGTTCCATGCCGGTGATGTCCTTGACGACGTAGCCGCTCGCGCCCGCGAGGATCGCGTCGAGCATGGCTTGATCCTCGGTGAACGAGGTCAGCATCATGGTCTTGAGCTCGGGCAGGCGATCGAGAAGTTCGCGGCACAGTTCGATGCCGTTGCCGTCGGGCAGGCGCACGTCGAGCACAGCGACGTCCGGCTGCAGGGCCGGGATTCGAGCGAGCGCCTGAGCGCAACTGCCGGCCTCACCGATGACCTCGAGATCGGGATCGGAGTCGATCAGGTCGATCAGACCGCGCCGCACGATCTCGTGATCGTCTACCAAGAACACCGTGACCACGGCGACACCTCTCAACTGCGTCCACAATGGACGCCTCGACTTCCGAGCCTACGGGTCGCGCGCGAGGGCAACCCGACCTTTCGTCACCGAAACAGTGGACCAAAGTCCTCTGTGTCGGTGTTGTTCTCCTGCGGCGCCAGAGGGTGTGCGGGG
>NZ_BAOX01000143.1:0-11916 GCF_000813105.1 Rhodococcus sp. BS-15
GCCGTCACCATCGGCCGCGCGAGCGGGATGCGTCCGCCTCGTCGCTCTCGGTTGAGCGCCCCGCGGGACCCCGTCGCCGTCCTGAGGGAGTTGGTGGACTTGCGTGATCGTGGAATGGCCTCGCCGCTGCCGATATCGACCGGTACCGCGTCGGCGTACGCGGAGAAGCGGTTCGGTGGCGGATCCATCGAGGACGGCTACGACTCGGCCACGTGGGCCTGGCGAGGCGACTTCGGCGACGGGACCGATCGATCGTTGCGGTACGTCCATGGGTCGACGCTGTCGTTCCAGACATTGCTCGCCGCGGCCCCGCTCGTCGACGAGACCGAGCCGTCGAACGAGAAGAGCCGCTTCGGGATTCTCGCTCGAAAGCTGTGGGACCCGTTGCTGACCGCCGAGAACATGGGGAATGCATGACAGCCGCCCACGGATTCGACCTGCTCGGCCCGATGCCGACCGGAACGACCGTCCTCGAAGCCAGCGCCGGGACCGGCAAGACGTACGCGATCGTGGGGTTGGCCGCGCGCTACATTGCAGAGGGGATCGCCGAGATCTCGGACCTGCTCCTGGTGACGTTCAGCCGGGCCGCGACTCAGGAACTCCGTGATCGCACCCGTAGCAGGTTCGCGTCGATCGCCCGGGACCTCGCGGACCCGAACATCGCTCGTGCATCTCGGGATCCACTCGTGGCGTTTCTGGCAGCAGTCGACGACGCCGAAGTGGACCGGCGGCGTCGACGGTTGCGAAGGGCGTTGTCGGACTTCGACGCCGGAACCATCGTCACCACCCACAGTTTCTGCCAGCGCATGCTCGACGGGCTCGGCATCGCCGGCGAGCGCGAACCGGAATCGGCCTTCGTCGAATCGGTCTCGGACCTGCTCGAACAGGTCGTGGACGACCTGTATCTGCAGATGTTCAGCGGTGCCGACGAGGCACCGGCATTCAGCAGGCGGGATGCTCAGCAGTTGGCGTCGGCGGCCGTGGGCGACCAGCAGTCGATTCTGTATCCCGACACCGAGGACCTGGACGACGACAACCGCGAGCCCGCGCTACGTGTGCGGTTCGCCCGGGAAGCACGCCGGGAGATCGAACGTCGCAAACGCCTGCTCGGGGTGCGTGACTACAACGACCTTCTGGGACTTCTGCATTCGGTGTTGTCCGACCCCGTCCACGGCGAGGCCGCCTGCGCACGAGTGCGAGACCGGTTCCGCGTCGTGCTGATCGACGAGTTCCAGGACACCGACCCGATGCAGTGGGACATTCTGCGGCGGGCGTTTCACGGCTTCACGACGCTCATCCTCGTCGGCGATCCGAAGCAGGCCATCTACGCGTTCCGCGGAGCCGAGGTACTGAGCTACCTCGACGCGGTGCAGACCGCAGACCACCTCTACGAGCTCACTGCCAACTGGCGTAGTGATTCGGGGCTGCTCGACGCCCTGCACCATCTGTACGGTGGCGCAGCCTCGGTCACGACGACATCGTGGTACACCGAGTCGAGGCGCGAAACCCGCTCTCGCGCATGGTCGGGCACCCTCCCTTGCGGTTGCGCTATCTCCCCCGAACCGGCGCCGGTCCACTGCGGCAGGGTTTTCCGGCAGTCGACCGACTCCGATCCCGCGTTGCGGCAGACGTCGCGGCGGACATCGTCGAGCTGCTGTCCGGATCTGCCGTGATCGAGCGACCCGACGGCCCTCGGGTGATCGAACCGCGGGACATTGCCGTGTTGACCCGAACGACCAAGCAGGTGGCGTTGATTCGGGATGCACTCGACGCGGTCGGGGTCCCGTCCGTCGTGTCGAGCAGCACCAGCGTGTTCGGCACCGAGAGTGCCCGACACTGGCTGTGGTTGCTGCAGGCGATCGAGCAACCTCATCGCACCGATCGCGTACGTCTGGCCGCCTTGACTCCGCTGCTCGGGTGGACGGCCGCGCAGCTCGACTCCGGAGCCGAGGACGCGCTGTCCCAGGTCAGCAGTCGGCTGCGCGAGTATTCGGTGCTGTTCGACGAGGCCGGGTTCGCAGCAGTCTTCGAGCGGGTGTCGGCCCAGTCCGGACTCGACGCCCGGTTGCTCGCGGTCGAAGCCGGTGAGCGCACCATGACCGATCTGCGGCACATCGCCCAATTGCTCAATCGCGCAGCGGTATCCGAGTCCTACGGGATCACCGCCCTCACTCGCTGGCTGACCGACCGCATCAAGGAACCGGCAGCGGGCGGGTCGACCGACCGCAGTCGTCGACTCGACAGTGATTCCGCAGCAGTGCAGATCATGACGACACACGGCAGCAAAGGGCTCGAATTCCCGGTCGTCTATCTGCCCTACGCCTGGGACACGTTGTACTTCAGCAAGCCGTCGACGCTGTTGCTGCACGAGAACGGCAAGCGAATCCGAGACGTCGGCGGACCGTCCGGTTCGGGCTACGCGGCCAGAAAAATTCTCAACGACCAGGAGGAGGCAGGCGAGGAACTGCGACTGCTCTACGTCGGTCTCACCCGCGCCGAGTGCCGGATCGTGCTCTGGTGGGCACCGGGCCGAAACACCGCGACGTCCTCGCTGCACCGCATGCTGTTCGGACGCATCCCCGCAATTGCGCTGCCGGAGCCGTCGTACAAGGTTCTCGACGACGCGACGACCGCGAACCGGCTCCAATCCTGGGTCGGGTCGGCAGCCGGGCTCATCTCGGTCGAACCGGTGGGGCCCGGTGAGCCGTCCACCGCACACTGGATTCGTCCCGAGCAACCGCACCTCGACGTCGCTGCCGCACGATTCGATCGAACCCTCGACCTGCTGTGGCGTCGGACGTCGTACTCCGCGTTGACAGCTCACGCTCACGACGCCGCGCCCGGCCGGCCCGAGGTAGGAGTGACCAGCGAGGCCGAGCATCCCGAGAAGACGGACGAGCCCACCGAAACGTCGGTGGGCGGCGAATACCCGGGAAGCGAGTACACCGACGAACAGCTGGACGGAATCGCGTCTCCGATGAACGGCATGCCTGCCGGCGCGGCGTTCGGAACGCTCGTCCACGAGGCACTCGAACACGTCGACACGTCCGCACCCGATCTGCTCGCGGAACTCGAACGTCGCTGCGCTGCGGCGGTCGCGTCGCGGATGGCGGAAGTCGATCCGGTGGCGTTGGCCCAAGCCCTGCTACCGGTGATGCAGACACCGTTGGGATTCGGGACGCTGGCGGACGTGGCACCGTCCGACCATCTGGCCGAGCTCGACTTCGAGCTGCCCCTGGCCGGCGGCGACGATCCGGTGGCGGACACGGTCACGTTGAAGTCCGTGGCGCGCCTGTTGCGTTATCACCTGGATCCGGCGGACGTGCTCGCGTCCTACGCAGATCTGCTCGATGATCTCGAGGCGACACCGCTTCGCGGCTTCCTCACCGGGAGTATCGACTCGGTTCTGCGCGTGTCCGGACCGCGGTACGTCGTGGTGGACTACAAGACGAATCGAATCGCCAGAGGCGATCTGACCACCGGCAACTTCACGCGCGAGAAGATGGCCCAGGAAATGATCCGCTCGCACTACCCGCTGCAGGCAATCCTGTATGCCGTTGCGCTGCATCGATATCTGCGATGGCGTCAATCGGATTACGACCCGCAACTACACCTCGGCGGCATCCGATACCTGTTCGTGCGGGGCATGGTCGGACCGCAGACCCCCGCCGGCTGCGGGGTGTTCGACTGGAATCCGCCCGCCGCCCTTGTGGTCGAGCTGTCGGACCTGCTCGCCGGGAAGGTGGCCCGATGACCGGCGTCTCGATTGCGCTGCGCGGCAGTGGAATTCTGCGCGCGTTCAATGATGTGGGTGTGCTGTCGGCATCCGACGTGCACGTGGCGTTGCGCCTCGGTGCCCTGGCCGGGGAGTCGTCGGAGCACGTACTGCTCGCCACCGCTCTGACGGTGCGCTCGGTACGATCCGGCTCGGTGTGCCTGGATCTGCGACGACTGCGAGACGTCACCGTCGACGAGGATTCGGACGTCGATCCGAGCGCACTTCCGTGGCCCGAGCTCGATGACGTGCTCGGAGCGCTGAGGGTGAGTCCACTGGTGGTCGGCAGTTCGAATGGGCCGTTGAGGCCGCTGAAACTGGTCGACACCGATCAGGGTGAGTTGCTGTATCTGGACCGATATCATCTGCAGGAGAGCACCGTCCGAGATCTCCTCGACGTGCGTTCGCAATCCCATCCGGCCGCTGATGCCGTCGAGATCAGCGGTGCCTTGGCCGAGCTGTTCGTGGACGAATCGGGTGCACCGACGGCGGCTCCCGATCGGCAGCGAATAGCGGCGGCTCTGGCGGCGACGCAGTGGACCACGGTCATCGCCGGCGGACCCGGAACCGGAAAGACTCACACCGTCGCGAGAATTCTGGCGCTCCTCGTACGCGAACACGGCCGCGATCTGCGCATCGGGCTGGCCGCACCCACCGGCAAGGCCGCGGCCCGACTGCAGGAGTCCGTGTCCGAACAAGCCGGGCTCCTCGGACTTCCTGCGGACCTGAAAGCGATGACGCTGCACCGACTTCTGGGATGGAAGCCCGGCAGCAAGACGAGGTTTCGGCACGACGCCGAGAACCGACTGCCGTACGACGTCATCGTCGTCGACGAAACCTCGATGGTGTCTCTGACGATGATGTGTCGGCTGCTCGAAGCCGTGCGTCCCGAGTCTCGGTTGATTCTCGTCGGGGACCCGGATCAGCTGACGTCGGTGGACGCAGGCGCGGTGCTGGCAGATTTGGTGGCCAGGCCGGTCACCGGGACCGAAAACCCGGTTCTGGCGCAGCTCGTCGACGCGGACTTCGCCGCCGCCGAGGATCCCGCAGAAGCCGCTCTGAGCGCATTCGAGCGAGACCGACTGCGTGGTGGCGTCGTTCGGCTCAGTCGTGGTCGACGGTTCGGTGGAGCTATCGCTCGCTTGGCCGTGGCCGTGAGGGATGGCCGGGGCGACGATGTGATGGCGTTGCTCGAGTCCGGCGCGGATGAGATTTCGTTCCAGGGCCCCGACGACGTCGACGCGCTGCGTTCGGACGTGATCGACACCGCAGCCGAGGTCACCGCCGCCGCTGTACGCGGAGATGCCACCGCAGCACTGCTCGGGCTCGAGAAACATCGCCTGCTGTGCGCGCACCGCGAGGGTCGGTGGGGGGTCTCGCGGTGGGACCGGCAGGCGATGGAGTGGGTAGGAGAAGGAAGCGGAACGTTTCTCGATCCCTCGCTCTGGTACCCCGGTCAGCCATTATTGGTGACGGCCAACGACCACGAGGCGAGGATCTACAACGGGGACACCGGCGTCGTGGTGTTGGGAGACAACGGAACTCCGATGGCGGCGTTTGCCCGAGGTCGTGGCCACGTGTTGATTCACCCGAACGTGCTCTCCTCGGTACATACCGTGTACGCAATGACTATTCACCGCAGTCAGGGCAGTCAGTACGACACCGTCTCGGTTCTGCTGCCCGCCGAGGCATCGACACTGCTGACCCGAGAACTGCTGTACACCGCCATCACCCGCGCACGATCGCACGTACGGGTGATCGGTACCGAGGAGGCCATCCGCGCGGGCGTAGAACGTCAGGTGCTGCGGGCGAGCGGCCTGCGCCGACAGATCCTGTAGTTCGTTCAGATCCCGTTCATCACCGGCACGCGTGCCGGTCTGCCCTCGTCACGGCGTCCATGCTGTGTGCGACCAGGAGCCAGGTGCGGGCAAGGCTCTTCCATACCGCGACCGAGGTATCCCGACTCGCGTCGTCGGCAGGGCGAGCCCGAACAGCGGCCGATCTGTGCAGCGAGAGTGCTCGAGCTTTCAACGCGTCGATATCGCCGTCGGCGCATACCGATCGAACGGTGTGCGCATCGACGCGCCGACCGACCAACTGGCACAACGCTTGCAGCGACTTCAGCTCGGCAGGAACGTCGTCGGATGTCTCCGACGGAGTTTCGGTCGCTGCGCCGGTCGTGCGACCGACGAACCCGCGCTGCAGGTCGACCGGTCCCGACGACGCACCGTCGGCCGCGACGCTCCACACGCTCAGGAACGACGGATGCGGGACGTTCCAGATCTCTCGGAACGCTCGCGTGATCATCTCCGCGACGAGCGCCGCATCTGCTCGGGTGTCGGTTCGCGTGAGGTCGATGATCGATCCGTCTGCGACCGGCTTGCCTCGATCCAACCAACCGCAGTCGAGGAGCTGCACATCCATGGCCGTTGCGTCCTGGGCATCCGGGTACAGCAGTGACGGCAGCGCTGCCACCGACACCAGCACGTTGCCGTCCGTCGCGGCCACATCGATGTACGGCCGCAATCCACGCTCTCCTGGGCTCGCCTGAGCGGCGGTAACCGTGATGTAGTCCCGCCTCGGCAAAGTCCTAAGACGGGCATGCAGGTTTTCGGTGAACGTGGCCCACGCGAGGGCGGTGGTGGAGTCGAAATGGCCGTTCTGCAGTGCGGTCACGATGCAAACCCTCTTCTCGGACGAGAACTGATGCCTGTATCCGAGACCGTAGCGAGAGGGTCCGACAAGAACCCGAGTCAGTAGACGTCGCGCAGGTAGCGCTTGGATTGCTTGAGGTCGTTGACGTAGTCCTCGGCGGCATCGGGGGAGAGGCCACCATGCTCGGCGACGATCTCGTGCAATGCCTCGTCGACGCCCTTGGCCATGCGAGCCGCATCGCCGCACACATAGAGCTGCGCACCCGCTTCGAGCCACCCGTACAGCTCCTTGCCTGCCTCCCGCATGCGGTGCTGGACGTAGATCTTCTGCGGTTGGTCGCGAGAGAAGGCCAGATCGAGTCGAGTCAACAGACCGTCGCGCTCGAAATCGACGACTTCGTCCTCGTACAGGAAGTCGCTGGCTCGATGCTGATCGCCGAAGAACAGCCAGTTCTCGCCTGTCGCGCCCCGGGCACGACGCTCGTGCAGAAAAGCTCGGAACGGTGCCACTCCGGTTCCAGGACCGATCATGATGATCGGGGTGTCGTCGGACGGGAGGCGGAACGATTTGTTGGCCGACAGGAATACCCCGGCCTGGTGTTCCTCCCCGACGCGATCGGCCAAATACGTCGAGCAGACACCACCGCGATCTCGCTCGGCCGACCGATATCGAACTGTGGACACGGTCAGATGCACGGTGCCCTCGTGCGCGATCGGCGACGACGAAATCGAGTAGACCCGGTGTTGCAGAGGACGCAGCAAGCCGAGGAATTCGGCTGGATCGAACGCTCCTGACCGATCCAGATCGAGAACGTCGACGACGTCCCGACCCCACGTCCAGGCGTCGAACGACGCGCGGTCGCCGTTCTGCAGAACGTGATCGAGCTCGGCGTCACCGGCGCGTTCGGCCACGGCCTCGATCAGATCCATGGACGGGATGCCGATCTCGTAGTCCGTGGTCAAAGCATGGGCCAAGGTGATCTCGCCGGATTTGGTGTGGACCGCGGTGTCGGCGGGCACGCCGAGGCGCTCGATCACAGCCGAGACCAGCGCCGCGTCGTTGACGGGTTTGACGCCGAATCCGTCGCCGGCCTCGTAGACGATGCCGCTCTCGCCGAGTGCGATCGAGAAGTGTCGAACTTCTTTGGCCGACGTGGGGCCGGAGAGGCGTCGGTTGCTCAGAATCTGCGCGCGATAGGGATTCTTCCGATTCCACGGTGAGCGCTTCGATGCGGTCTTGGTGGCGCCGAGATCGCCGGTTCGAGCGTCGATGTCCTGTACCTGCCTTGCGGTAGTCGTCTCTGTGCGTCGACTGGGAGGTCGACTCGGTTCGAACACTAATCGGGACCACTCACTCGCGGTGCAGGACCTCGATTCCGTCGACGGAGAAGACGACGTCGTATCCGCTCGCCAGCGCCCGGCCGACCGCCTGACGATCGCCGGTCTCGTCCGTCGGCCAACCCGCAGGCCGCTGCTGGTTGACGACGATCCACTCGGGGACGGTCGAATCGGTCGTGCGCTGCGGAAAGACCGACACGTCGTGGTCGGCGACGAGTTGGGCCACGAGGTTGTTCGACGCCGCAATTCGATCACCGGCGGGAATCCACTCGGAGATATCTCGGGCGGTCGCTGCCTGCGGATCGATCGTCCATTCCTGCGCGTGCACCACACGTGACATGGGCAGGAACGGCAACGCGACAACTGCGAACGCGGCCACGAACGCGACGATCAGCTTCCGGCCGCGTTCGGTGAGCTGACCGTGCCGGTGGCTACGCGCCAATGCGTCGAGCAAGGCGACGAACACGATGACCATGAGGATCGCGTTGTAGTGATAGATCGGCTTCCAGAAGTTGGTGTTGTCACTGAGAAAGCGCCACGCGACCGTCGGGACGGCGACCAGGAGCAGTGGCGATCGCAGGGCGAAGAACCCGGTGACCGCGAGCAGCAGAAAAGCGGTGGCCGCCCGTGAATCGCCGGCAACCAGACCGTGCGCGGTGTCGGCGATGCCTTCACCGAGCGGAGGCAGCTTCGAGCCCTGGTCGTACGAGTTGTCCGAGCTGAGGGCCGGGATGATCACCTTGACCGCGAGAACTACCCAGGTCAGTCCCCAGACAGCAGTCAACGCCCCCAGGATGCGAGTGCGGCCGCTCGTCCAGAGCGCGACCAACGCCCCGACGACGATCACCGTCAGGCCCATGTCCTCTTTGACGAACACCAACGGTAGAGCCCAGGCCAGGGCCGGCAGCCAGCGCTGTCGAACCAGCGCGACCATCGACACGGCCAGTAGGGGCATCGCGAACGCCACCTCGTGGAAATCGAAGTTCAGCGCGGCCTGCACGCCCCACGACAGCCCGAACGCCGCGGCCGTCACGATGCCGACGACCGTGCCGAATTTCTGTACCGCCAGTCTGCTGATCGGAATCACGGCAAGCGCGAACAGCACGGCCTGGGCGATCAGCAGCGTCTCGGCGTGTGGGAACACCCGGTAGAGAGGTCCCAGCAACGCGGTGATGGGCGAGAAGTGATCGCCGAGCGTGTTGTAGCCGGTGCCGAGTAGGTCGGACGTCGGCGCGCGAAACTGCGAGTACGACGCGATCTGCTGAACGAATATCCCCAGGTCGAATCCGGATGTTCGGAGCTGGCGATGGCCGAGGACGGACATCACCGAGTACAGGGTCGCCAGCACGGCGAACGAGACGGCCGGCACCAGAGTCTCGGCGGAGCGGATTGTCGAGCGCCGGTCTGTGGTCGCGGTTTCGTCGGTCGCTGTGTCGACACTGTCGGCATCGGTGACGACCGTGGATTTCTCGGTAGTGGTCACGAGGAGGCATGTCTACCGGACCGACGTGAGATGTTCCTGAGAACCGCCGGTCAGCGCTTGCGCTTCTTCGCGGGCTTGCGTCGTGGCGGCTGCGAAGTGAGGTGATAGTAGAGCGCATCCTCGGAGTCCTCGACCACCACATCGATGAAGTCGCCCACTTCGAGGTAGTCGTTGACGGCGATCCGGTCGGTCGAGCCGATGACCGCTTTCACCGATCGTGCGGGAACCAGGCCTCTGCGGCCGTCCGGTCCGACGGCGAGTGCATACCGTGGACCGGTGCGGGTGACCCTGGCGCTGATGAAGTCCGGATCCTTCGGAATCGGGTCGGCCGCGAGCACGCCCCCGTCCTTCGACGCGGCCGTCAACGAGTCGAGCTGCGCGGCCAGATCGTCGGCCATCGCATCCACCTGATCGAGCAGGTGGGCCATGTGCGCGGCGTAGTCGGTGTGCTTCTTGGTCGGCTTGAGTGCCTCACCGGGCTTGTACATGTCCTCGTGGGTCAGCTCGCCCCAGGCGTCCTGCAGGCGCGTCTTGACCTGAACTTCCACCTTCACATCGAGATCACCCTGATGTGTTGCCACTCGAACGACCAGCACGGCGTGGTACGCGCGGTAGCCACTCGGCTTGGGAAAGGCCACGTAGTCGGTGGGTGGTTGCGCGAACCGTACAGAGCATTCCGGGTCGTTGCACGCGCGCTCGAGCGCAGCGACGAACGTCAGTTGATCGCGCGGGGTCTTGCACAGCACCTTGACGCCGACGAGATCGGGCAACGCCTCGGCGACGGCATCGGCGTCGGTCGGCTCGGTGATGCGGCCCTCGGAGAGATAGCGGCGCAGTTTGTCGGCCGATCGTCCCGGGTCCTTGATTCGTGCCGTCTGCGCATTCAAGCGGTCTCGATCGACGTCCTCGAGAATCTCGTCGGCGATGGTCTCGAGGAAATTCTGCGCGGTGACGAGAGCGGCTTCCCACGCTCGACGGCGCTGCAGGTACAGCTCTTCGACCAAGTCGTCGATACTCGTTGCCGATGTCACGATGCCGAGGTTAACGCAGAAGTGTCGGCAATCCTTTCGGCGGCGCGCGTTCGAGCTGTGGCGCGCGTGTGTCCGGTTTACGCTCTACCGCATGACCGTGGCCTCGGAACAGAAGGACGACTTCGTCGAGCAGTTCGATCCCTTTCGTCGTGAGTTGCTCGCGCACTGCTATCGCATGACCGGGTCGATCCACGATGCCGAGGACCTGTTGCAGGAGACGTACATTCGCGCGTGGCGTGGGTACGCCAAATACGAGGGCCGTTCGTCGCTACGAACATGGCTGTACCGAATCGCAACCAATACCTGTCTCACCGCTCTGGACGGCCGGGCGAAGCGTCCCTTGCCGACAGGCTTGGGTGCACCGAGTTCGGGCCCCACCGACGAATTGGTGCAGAACAACGAGATTCCGTGGCTCGAGCCGATCGCCGATTCCGATCTGGCGGATGCGAGTGATCCCGCCTCGATCGTGGTGGCCAAGGAATCCGTGCGACTCGCCTTCGTCGCCTCACTGCAACATCTGTCGTCGCGGCAACGCGCGGTGCTGCTGATGCGCGAAGTGTTGCAGTGGAAAGCGTCGGAGGTTGCCGAGGTTCTCGCAACGACGACGACCGCAGTCAACAGCCTCCTGCAGCGAGCACGGGAGCGCCTCGACGAGATCGCGCCCGAGCTCGACGATGTCGAGCCCATCGAATCCGCGGAATTGCAGAAACTTCTAACGCAGTACGTGGAGTGTTTCGAGAGCTACGACATCGACCGACTGGTCACCCTCTTCACCTCGGACGCGGTGTGGGAAATGCCGCCGTTCGTCGGGTGGTACCAGGGTGGCGAGACCATCGGATCTCTCATCCGGAACAACTGCCCCGCGAACGGAGCAGGCGATATGCGGATGGTGTCCACCTCTGCCAACGGTCAGCCCGCTTACGGGCTGTACATGCTGGCCGAGGACGGTGTGCACCGGCCGTTCCAGCTGCATGTTCTCGATGTCGATGCCAGAGGGGTCGGGCATGTGGCCTGCTTCTTCGATCTGACACTGTTCGATCGATTCGGTCTGCCCGACCGCCTCTAGACGAACGGCCGTTCAGCTCTCCGAGACGGCCGACGGATCCATCCACATCACTTCCCACACGTGGTTGTCGAGGTCGCGGAACGCCCGGCCGTACATGAACCCGTGATCCTGGGGCTCCATCCACTTCGATCCACCGGCGGCGATCGCCGCGTCGGTCAGCGAATCGACTTCCTCGCGGCTGTCGGCGGAGACGCACATCAGCACCTCCCGGGCCGAGCTCGTGTCGCAGATCGAGTCGGAGATGAAGTCCTCGAATCGCGAGGTGGCCAGGAACATTACGGTCGCCTGCTCGCTGACGACCATCGAGGCGCAGTTTTCGTCGCTGAAGACATCGTTGAACTCGAATCCGAGACCCTCGAAGAATGCGCGGGTGGCGACGACGTCGCGGACGGGCATGTTGGCGAACAGCAAACGTGACATGGATACACACCTTTTCTGGAAGAACCTGCTGCGTCGAACCGTCGATCAACGGTCTTGCTCGTACTGACAGCTGTCGATCCGAAAAGTCATCGGGTGCAGATGTGCCGACACGACGCGACCCCGCCGAGCGGATGCTCGACGGGGTCGCG
>NZ_BAOX01000142.1:0-11937 GCF_000813105.1 Rhodococcus sp. BS-15
CTCTTCTACCGGCCGTTGCTCGACTCGGTGGTCAAGTTCGACTCCGAGACCAGTACGTCTGACCCCCCGACGCGGTGACGCGTCAGCTCGCCGCGCTCGGCTACGCGACCCCGCAGAACGCGCTGGGCCACCTCCGTGCGCTCGTCGGCTCCGGTACCCGCCGCGGCCAGATTCAGGCCGTGCTGCTTCCGACGCTGCTCGAATGGCTCGCCGACACCCCCGATCCCGACGCCGGACTGCTCAACTACCGCAGGCTGTCCGAATCGGCGGGGGAGCAGACGTGGTTCCTGCGCGTGCTGCGCGACGAAGGCGCAGTGGCGCAGCGGCTGATGATCGTGCTCGGCTCCTCGGCCTACGTACCGGACCTGCTGATCAAAGCCCCCGAGGTCATTCGGTTGTTCGCCGACGGACCCACCGGCCCCCGACTGCTCGACGCCGAGCCGGAGGAGACCTACCGCGCGATCCTGTCGTCCTCGGCTCGGTACGAGGACCCGGTACGAGCCATCAACGCAGCAGGGCACTACGACGCCACGAACTGGCGCGGGTGGCCTCGGCAGACATTCTGGGCATGCTGGACGTACCTCAGGTGTGCCGCGCGCTGTCCTCGGTCTGGGCCGCAGTCATCAATGCAGCGCTTGCCGCTGCGGTGCGAGCCAGCGAGAAGGAGCGGGGGGAGCCGGCTCCGGCAACTCTCGCCGTCATCGGCATGGGACGGCTGGGCGGCGGTGAGCTCGGCTACGGCAGCGACGCGGACGTGCTGTTCGTCTGCGAACCGGTGGACGGCGTCGACGAGACCGTTGCGGTCAAGTGGGCCAACACCATTGCCGACCGCATCCGCAAACTGCTCGGCGCGCCCAGCACCGATCCGCCCCTCGAGGTCGACACCGGTCTGCGGCCGGAAGGTCGCAACGGCCCGGTGGTGCGCACCCTGTCTTCGTACGCCGCGTACTACGCGCAGTGGGCTCAGGCCTGGGAAGTGCAGGCTCTGCTGCGGGCGCACCAGGTGGCCGGCGACCAGGATCTCGGCATCCGGTTCCTGCTGATGGCAGACAAGGTTCGCTACCCCGAAGGCGGAGTGTCCGCCGACGCGGTCCGCGAGATTCGACGCATCAAGGCGCGCATCGACTCCGAGCGTCTGCCCAAGGGGGCCGACCCCTCGACCCACACCAAGCTCGGACGCGGGGGACTGGCAGACATCGAGTGGACCGTTCAGCTGATCCAGCTCAGGTATGCGCACAAAGTCCGGACGCTGCACAACACCTCGACCCTGCAATCACTCGACGCCATCGGTGCGGCCGAGCTCATGAGCGAGACCGACATCGAATTGCTCAGGGAGGCATGGATCCTGGCGACGAAGGCACGCAACGCGCTGGTGTTGGTCCGCGGCAAGCCCACCGATCAGCTGCCGCGACCGGGAGCTGTGCTCTCCGCAGTCGCGCAGGTGGCGGGCTGGGAGAACGGCGATGCCGGAGCGTTCCTCGACAACTACCTGCGTGTGACGCGTCGGGCGAAGGCCGTGGTGGAGAGAACGTTCGGCGGACTCTAGTCCCGTCGGTCTCTAATCGCTGCCCACGGTGACGAAGCCCTGCGCAACCATCCAGTCGCGCGCAACATCGGCCGGATCGCGGCCGTCGATGTCGACCTGCTTGTTCAACTCGGAGATGGCCTCGTTGGTCAACGCGTCCGAGATCGGCGCGGTCACCTCGGCGATCTCGGGATACCGGTCGGCGATCTCCTGGCGGATGATGACCGTGGCGTTGTAGCGCGGGAAGAACGACTTGTCGTCTTCGAGCACCGTCAGGTTCAGGCCCTTGATGCGGCCGTCGGTGGTGAACACCTCACCGAAGCTGCACTGGCCACCCTCGGCCGTGGCCTGGTAGATGACACCGGTCTGCAGAATCTGTACGGGCAGCGTGCTCGCGTCGAATCCGTAGGTCGCTGCGAGTCCTGGAAGACCGTCCTGGCGGCTGTTGAACTCGGTCTCCACGCACAACGCCGCCGCAGCGGGATCTCGGTTCACCAGAGCGGCATAGTCGGACAGCGTGCGCACCCCGGTCGCCTGCGCCACCTGCTGATTCATCGCCAACGCATACGTGTTGTCCATCGGTGCAGGATTGACCCAGTCGATGCCGTTGGCCTTGTCGGCATCGCGCACGGCCTCGAACTGCTCGGTGGCGTCGGGAATGGGGGTTTCGTTGCCCAGAAAGTTGATCCAGCCGGTGCCCGTGTATTCGTAGGCGACGTCGACCTGGCCGCTCTGCATAGCCAGTCGTACGCTCTGCGAGCCGGCGATGTTGGTGAGGTCGCGAACGTCGGCTCCCGCAGCGCTCAAGGCGAATTCGAGGATGTAACCCAGAATGATCTGCTCGGTGAAGTCCTTGGACCCGACGGTCAACTGCGCTCCCTCGAGGCCCGGGAGCGGGGTGATGCTGCCGGGTTCGACCGACAACGGCATCGCTCCGCCCGATTGCAAGCCACATCCGGTCAACGCCATGGTCGCAGCCGCACACAGGGCCACGAGTCGTCGAGTGCTGCGCCGCATCAGCGGAGTCCTTTCGGTCCGAGAAATGCCTCGGCGAGAGCGCCGAGCCAGTCGACCAGCAGCGCCAGAGCGACCGCGAGGACTGCTCCGACCACAAGGATGATCGGTTGGTTGAGCTTGTAGCCGGTGTCGATCAACACTCCGAGTCCGCCGGCACCGACGAGGAAGCTCAGAGTTGCCGTGCCCACGGCCAGCACCAGTGAGGTACGCAGACCTGCGAGGATGAAGGGCACCGCCAGGGGGGAACTCGATGCGCCGCAGGATGCCCATGTTCGACATTCCCTGACCGCGAGCGGCGTCGATGTAGTTCGGGTCCACCGTCTGAAAACCCAGCATGGTGTTGCGCAGAACCGGGAGCAGTGAGTAGAACGCGATGGGTAGAACGCCCGCGGTGAAGCCCGTCCACCCGGTGGCCAGGAACAGCAGCACCAGCAAGCCGACCGCGGGTGCGGCCTGACCGATGTTGGCGATGCCGATGAACAGCGGAGCCAGCTTTCGGTACCGGGGCCGCGTCAACAGGATTCCCAGCGGAACCGCTATGACGAGAACGAGGGCAGTGACGACGATCGTGATCGCGACGTGCTCTCGAACGGCGGTGAAGATGCTGCCGGCGTTCAACGTGCCGGACTGGGTGGCGGTGAGGTCTCGGCTGAAGGTGTACCCCAACAGAACGGCCACGATGGCGAGGATGACCACGGGCTGGATCAGCAGCCTGAGACGTTCGGCCCGCTTGGCGGCTCGCGCGGTGTCCTTCGTGTCGTCGCCGGTATCGGCCAGAGTCGTCACGACGGAGTCCCTACGTCGGTGCGCGGCTCGTCGTGGTCGTTCGCGTGTTGGGACCGCAGGGACTTGACGGTATCGATCAGTACGTCGATCGTCACGGTGCCGACGTACTCGCCGCGGTTGCCGGTGACGGTGGCCGTTGCGTTGCCCTCGGACAGAAGAGCTTCGAGCGCGTCCTGGAGGGTGGACTGCGTCGAGACCATCTCGCCCATCGGCACACCGACGTCGCGCAGGCTCCCGACTCCGACGAGGTGGCGTCGATCGGTCCACCGAAGCGGGCGCTTGCGCGAGTCGAGGATGATTCCCCAGGCCTCGGGATCGGAGCCGAGAGCGGTGTTCATCATGTCCACCGAATCGTCCTCGCCGAAAACAGGGACGTCGGACAGTTCGATGTCGCGTACCCGCATCAAGGTCAACTGCTTCAATGCCGCTCCGGCACCGACGAAACCGGCCACGGTGTCGTCTGCGGGGTTGGCGAGAACGGCCTCGGGAGTGTCGTACTGGAGGATGGTCGATTGGTTCCCCAGAACGGCGATGCGATCGCCGAGCTTGACGGCCTCGTCGAAGTCGTGGGTCACGAACACTATGGTCTTGCCCAGTTCGGCCTGCAGCCGCATCAATTCGTCCTGCAGCAGTCCTCGAGTGATCGGATCGACCGCGCCGAAGGGCTCGTCCATCAACAGCACCGGGGGATCGGCGGCGAGTGCGCGGGCGACGCCGACACGCTGCTGCTGGCCACCCGAGAGCTGACGTGGATAGCGCTCGCGGTAGACCGCCGGATCGAGCCCGACCAGATCGAGCATCTCGTCTGTGCGATCGTCGATGCGCTTCTTGTTCCAACCGATGAGCCCGGGCACCATCCCGACGTTCTGCGCGATCGTCATGTGGGGGAACAGGCCCGCCTGCTGGATGGAGTAGCCGATGGTGCGACGCAACTCGTTGGGGTCGATCGAAAGCGCGTCCTTGCCACCGATGGTGATGCGGCCCGACGTCGGCTCGATCAGCCGGTTGATCATGCGCATCGTCGTCGTCTTACCGCAGCCCGAGGGCCCGACCAGAACGACGACCTCGCCGGCCGGAATCGTCATGGACACGTTGTCCACGGCCGCGAGCTTCTGCCCCGGGTAGCTCTTGGTGACGTTCTCGAGCACGATTTCCGCGCCGGAGACGTTCGATGTACGGGTCGAGTCACTCACGGATACCCCTCGAGGTGGTCAGTTTGCCGATCAACACGTAGATCCCGTCCAGGATCAACGCCAGCAGGACGATCAGGACAGTGCCGGTGAGGGCCTGCGGTAGGGCCGTGGGACTGCCCACGCGCGCGAGCCCGGAGAACAACAGGTTGCCCAGGCCAGGGCCTTTCGCGTACGCGGCGATGGCCAGGATGCCCATGGCCATCTGCGTGCTGATCCGCATCCCGGTGAGAATCGACGGCCAGGCGAGAGGAATTTCGATGCGTCGCAGCACCAGGGTGCGACTCATTCCGATACCGCGGGCGGCGTCGGCGACGGCCGGATCGACTGCAGCCAGACCGACCACGGTATTGCGGATGATCGGCAGCAGAGAGTAGAGGACCAACGCGGTCACCGTGGGCCGAACACCCAATCCCATGATGGGGATGAGCACGCCCAGCAGCGCGAACGAAGGGATCGTCAGGATGGTGCTCGCGAGTGCCGTCGCGATCGCCGACCCAGCGGGGCTGCGGTAGACGAGAACTCCGATCGCGACACCGATGACGGTGGCGATGACGACGCACTGTACGACGGCCGAGACGTGCAGATAGGAGTCGATCGCCAACTGTCTTCGCCGTCCGACGATGAATTCCCACAGTGCATCCATGCAGTTGTCGTCCCTCTGTTCGCCGGTAGCGGATAAATACCTTTACCCCGCGTACCGACTATCAAACGCCGACCGGTCCCAATTCTTTGTCGATTGCCGAAAACTTTGCCGATCGGAGACAATCGAGAACGCGAAAACGCCCGGCCGAAAAGATTCGGCCGGGCGTTTTCAGCGTGAAATCGGGTCGATCACACGTCGTAGTACAGCGAGAACTCGTACGGGTGCGGACGCAGGTTCACCGGAGCGATTTCCTGCTCGCGCTTGAGCGAGATCCAGGTCTCGATCAGGTCGGTGGTGAACACGCCACCCTCGGTGAGGTAGTCGTGATCGGCCTCGAGCCGGTCGATGACCGCGTTCAGCGAGGTCGGTGCCTGAGGAATGTTCTTGGCTTCCTCGGGCGGCAACTCGTAGAGGTCCTTGTCGACCGGTGCCATCGGCTCGATCTTGTTCTTGATTCCGTCCAGACCGGCCATCATCTGAGCGGCGAAGTTCAGGTACGGGTTACCCGAGGAGTCCGGCGCACGGAACTCGAGGCGCTTGGCCTTCGGGTTGTTGCCGGTGATCGGGATACGAACCGCAGCGGAGCGGTTGCGCTGGCTGTAGACCAAGTTGATGGGGGCCTCGTAGCCCGGCACCAGACGGTGGTACGAGTTGATCGTCGGGTTGGTGAATGCCAACAGCGACGGCGCGTGGTGCAGGATGCCGCCGATGTAGTGGCGAGCGAGATCCGACAGTCCGGCGTATCCGGCCTCGTCGTGGAAGAGAGGCTTGCCGTCCTTCCACAGCGACTGGTGCACGTGCATGCCCGAACCGTTGTCGCCGAAGAGCGGCTTCGGCATGAACGTCGCCGACTTGCCGTTCTGCCATGCGGTGTTCTTGACGATGTACTTGAACAGCTGCAGGTCGTCTGCCGCACGAAGCAGCGTGTTGAACTTGTAGTTGATCTCCTGCTGGCCGCCGGTGCCGACCTCGTGGTGCGCACGCTCGAGCTCGAAGCCGGCGTTCTGCAGGTTGGTCGAGATCTGGTCGCGCAGGTCGACGTAGTGGTCGTACGGAGCGACGGGGAAGTAGCCACCCTTGAAACGCACCTTGTAACCGAGGTTCGGGCTGCCGTCGGCCTCGGTCTCGGCTCCGGTGTTCCACCAACCCGAGGACGAATCGACCTCGTAGAACGCACCGTTCGCCTGCGAATCGAAGCGCACGGAATCGAAGATGTAGAACTCGGCCTCGGCACCGAAGTACGCGGTGTCGGCGATGCCGGTGCTGGCCAGGTACTCCTCGGCCTTACGTGCAACGTTGCGCGGGTCGCGGCTGTAGGCCTCACGCGTGAACGGATCGTGAACGAAGAAGTCGATGTTCAGCGTCTTGGCATTGCGGAAGGGATCGACCTGAGCGGTGGCGTAGTCCGGAAGCAGGATCATGTCGGACTCGTGGATCGACTGGAAGCCGCGGACGGACGAACCGTCGAACGCGAGGCCGTCCTCGAGCGTGTCTGCCGTGAACGCCTTGGCGGCGATCGAGAAGTGCTGCTGTGCACCCGGCAGATCCGTGAACCGGATGTCGACGTATTCGATTCCTTCATCTGCGATGAACTTGATGACCTCTTGGGCCGTGGAAAACGCCACGCTTTTGCTCCTTTGTTGAGTCCGTCAACCTGACGTTATGGACTTGGTGTTGCCCGCCCGTCAAGCTCGTGTTTCGCCCGTGTTACGCGTCCTGGCTCACGGCTGGCAGGGACAACAGTACGTCCAGGTGTTTTCCCGTGTGCCCGACCGCGCCTATCCTGGAAATCATGGCACGAATGACAGGGTCCTGGTTGTCCGGACCGGCCTCCGCGAACCCACGTGAACCCCAGAACTTCCGCGGGGAGGAGCTGGGTCTTCCACAGCAGGGCGTCGGCGCGCTGGCCGGTACCGGCCGCAGAGTCCTCGCGTTGCTGCTCGATTGGACGATGGCCACCGGCGTGGCGTCGCTCATTCTCGGTGGATACACCACGAGCGGACTGATCTCGACGATCGTGCTGGCCGTGTGGTTCGGCGTCGGACTGGTGAGCGTCTCGCTGTTCTCGTTCACTCCGGGGCAGTTCATCGTCGGTATTCAGGTGGCACGCATCGACGCACACGCGCGGGTCGCTTCGTGCGCGCGCTGGTTCGCCAATTGATTCTGCTGTTCGTCGTCCCGGCCGTAGTCACCGACATGGACGGTCGAGGAATGCACGACCGTGCAACGGGAACAGCCCTGCTGCGGACCCGCTGAGGGGTCTGCGCACCAGGCTGTCCGAGTGGTCGTGAGTGGCTAGCGGCGCTTCATGGTCCGCTGAACACCCTTCATCTTGCTCCGCCGGGAATGGGTCCCTTCGGCATCGCCGGGCCACCCTTGGTGCCCAGAGCGGACAGCCGCGACTCGATAGTGTCCATGCGCTTGCCGTCGATGTTCTTCGGCAACTTCGACAGGTACTTCTGCAGACCCGAGAGCGGAATCTGGTTCTCTTCGTTTCCGACGATGATGTCGTAGATCGGAGTGTCGCCCACCAAACGGGCGGTTTTCTTCTTCTCCTGAGCCAACAGTGACTTCACGCGATGCGGTGCACCCTCGGCCACGAGAATGACACCGGGCTTGCCGATGACTCGATGCACGGCGTCGAGATGGGTGGTTCCGGCGATCGCATTGGTCACTCGCCACGACCCCTGCAGGTTGTCCAGGGCCCACGCGGCCGCGCCTGCCTGCCCGTCTGCCTTCTTGTACACCGATTTCTGCACGCGGCGACCGAAGATGATGAACGCAACCAGGACGCCCAGGAGCAGTCCGATGGGGAGCAGGAACCACTGGAAGTCGAAGGCCAAGCCGATGAGGAACCCGAGGAGCCCGAGCCCGACCACCGACCCGATCATCAGCGGAAGGAGAACCTTGTCGTCCTTGCGCTGCATCTGAAACGCCTGCCAGAGCTGCTTACGCCGTTCCTTCGATGCCTGCTTGCGCGCCGCCTTGGCAGCCGCTTTTGCTTCCTTGCTGGGCTTTGCTGCTTTGCCAGCCTTACTGCCTTTCGCCATACGTCACAGGATACGTCCTGTGCCGACGCTCACGTGCACCGCGCCGGGTTGGCAAAAGATCTAGCGAGCCGCCAGACGCGCCATCAGCGAACTGGCCTCTTGGGAGGCTTCGCCGCCATCGGTCAGGTGACTCATGCTCTCGGGCAATTCACGGCCGTGATGCGCCATGGCCTGCGCGTAGAGGCGTCCGGCGCGGTAGGAGGAGCGGACCAACGGCCCGGCCAACACACCGGCGAACCCGATTTCGGTCGCGTAATCGGAGTGCTCGACGAACTCCTCCGGCTTGACCCAACGCTCGACCGGATGGTGGCGCGGCGACGGGCGAAGGTACTGGGTGATGGTCAGGATGTCGCAACCGGCTTCGTGCAGATCGCGAATGGCTTCCTGCACCTCTTCCGGAGTCTCGCCCATGCCGAGGATCAGATTGGACTTGGTGACCAGACCGTCGTCGCGGGCCGCGGTGATGACGTCCATCGACCGCTGGTACCGGAAGGCGGGACGGATGCGCTTGAAAATGCGCGGCACCGTCTCGACGTTGTGAGCGAGCACCTCCGGGCGTGAGGAGAAGACCTCGGCCAGCTGATCTGGCTTGGCATTGAAATCGGGGATGAGCAGTTCGACGCCGGTGTTCGGATTGAGCTTCTTGATGTACCGAACCGTTTCGGCATACAGCCACGCGCCGCCGTCCTCGAGATCGTCACGAGCGACGCCGGTGATCGTGGAGTAGCGCAGACCCATGGCCTGCACGCTCTCGGCCACCCGGCGCGGCTCGTCTCGATCGAGATCCTCCGGCTTCCCGGTGTCGATCTGGCAGAAATCGCAACGGCGGGTGCATTGCTCACCGCCGATGAGGAAGGTCGCTTCGCGATCTTCCCAGCATTCGTAGATATTGGGGCAGCCGGCTTCCTCGCACACCGTGTGCAGACCCTCGCGCTTCACAAGACCCTTGAGCTCGGTGTATTCCGGGCCCATCTTGGCTTTGGTCTTGATCCAGTTGGGTTTGCGTTCGATGGGGGTCTCCGCGTTTCGGATCTCGAGGCGGAGCAGCTTGCGTCCTTCTGGGGCCACAGTCACAGCATCGATGCTACGCGCCGAAGCGGACCGTCGTGAACTGCGGGTTGATCGACGCGTCCGCGACCGGCGGATGCTCGATCTCGTGGTCCTGCACGGGCATCGACCCGTCCAGCGCGGCCAGAACCGCCTCGGTGACCGCGGCGGTGACGTCCCCGATGGTGACGTCTCGGTCCAGCTCCAGCGACAGCGACGTCACACCGGCATCGGCGATGCCACACGGCACGATCGCATCGAAACCGGTCATGGCCGCATTGCAGTTCAGCGAGAAACCGTGCAGCGTCACTCCACGCTGAACACGGACTCCGATCGCCGCGATCTTTCGTTCGGGCAGGCACGCGCCGCCGCGCATCTGCGCTGCAAGCCACACCCCGGATCTACCGTCGACGCGCCCGCAGGTGATGCCGTAGGCGGACACGACGGAGATCAGTGCCTCTTCGATGCGGCGCACGTACCGGACGACGTCGATGGGCTGCGCGAGCTTGACGATGGGATACCCCACCAGTTGGCCGGGTCCGTGCCAGGTGATCTTGCCGCCACGATCGACCTCCACGACGGGGGTACCGTCGCGCGGCATGTCTTCCTCGGAGGTACGCCTCCCGGCCGTGTAGACGGACGGATGCTCGAGCAGCAGCAGCGTGTCGGAGCCGGCACCGTCCGCCCGAGCACCGGCCAGCTCGCGCTGCAGTGCCCAGGCCTCGGTGTACTCCACGGTGCCCAACTCTCGCACCACGACCGGCTCGGAGCTCGCGCGTGCCGACACAGCGGCCGGCGAAGAGTTCGCTTCACTCATGAATCGGAACGGTACGCCGCGTCACGAGCCGACGGCCACCCGCAGTGCTTCCCCGATGGTGTTGTGCTCGAAGGTGTAGCCCGCGTCCTCGAGTGCCTTCGGAATTGCCCGTGGCCCGGTCAGAATGGCCTCCTCGGCGAACTCACCGATCACGGCCTTCAACGCGAAGCCGGGCACCACCCATGGGGCCGGTCGATGCACCGCTCGCGACATCGCACTGTTGAACTGGGCGTTGGTCACCGGAGTGGGGCCCACCATGTTGACCGGTCCCCGCAGTGCGTCGTTCTCGATGCCGTGCACGATGGCCCCGATCTCGTCCTCCAACGAAATCCACGGGAAGTATTGACGGCCACTGCCCAATCGCCCGCCGAGAGCGAACAGGTACAGCGGCCGAAGCTTGCCCAGCATGCCGCCGCGCTGCGACAGCACCACACCGCTGCGCAGCATGATCGTGCGAACACCCGCTTCAGACGCCGCAGACGTGGCGTTCTCCCAGTCGCGACATACTTCGGCCAGGAATCCCTCACCGACGGGGGCAGTCTCGTCCACCACCCGGTCGCCGGTGTCGCCGTAGAAGTTGACGCCACTGGCATTGATCAAGGTGGGGACCCCGGCGTCGGCCGCAGCTGCAGCGAGTACCTCGGTCGGGGCGATGCGACTGTCTCGTACCAACTGCTTGTAGGCACCGGACCATCTCTTGTCGCCGATACCGACGCCGCAGAGGTTGACGATGGCGTCGGCACCGTCGAGCGTGGCCGCGTCGATGCTCCCGCGCGACGGATCCCACTGGGACTCGTCCGGTCCGGCAGGCGTGCGCCGAACGAGCCGGGTGACGTCGTGGCTCCGGCCTCGCAATGCCGCGACGAGCGCTGTGCCGATCAATCCTGATGAACCTGCAATGACTACGCGCATGTGAACGAAAGCCTCCTTGACGCAAACGGGGCATCATTCGCGAACGAATGATGCCCCGGATGCACGGTTCGTGCCCCTCTTGTCGAGACTCCGATGCGAATGTTTCGCGCTCTCACCAGAATACGTGAGAGATACGATTCGCCGGTTGCCTACAGACCGAGATCGGCCTCGAACGACGCCACTTCGAGACGCTGCTTGATCGTCGTGAGGAAGCGTCCCGCATCGGCCCCGTCCACCAGGCGGTGGTCGTAGGTGAGCGGCAGGTAGCACATCGAGCGAACACCGATCGACTCGTTGCCCGAGTCGTCCTTGACGACGACCGGACGCTTGACGATCGCACCCGTGCCCAGCATGGCCGCCTGCGGCGGAACCAGGATCGGGGTGTCGAACAGCGCGCCCTGGCTGCCGATGTTGGTGATCGTGAACGTGCCACCGGACAGCTCGTCGGGCTTGAGTCCACCCGAGCGTGCACGGGTGGCGATGTCGTTGATCGCCCGAGCCAGTCCGGCGAGCGACAGGTCGCCTGCATTGTGGATGACGGGGGAGAGCAGACCCTGCTCGGTGTCCACGGCGATACCGAGGTGGACATCGGCGTGGTAGGTGATCTCCTTGGCGTCCTCGTTGATGCTCGCGTTGACGTTGGGGTGCGCCTTGAGAGCCTCCACGACGGCCTTCGCGAAGAACGGCAGGTACGTCAGGTTGACGCCCTCGTTCTCGGCGAACTTCGCCTTCGCCTTGGTACGCAGACCGGCAATCTTCGTCACGTCGACCTCGAAGGTCTGCGTCAGCTGTGCAGAAGTCTGCAGCGACTCACGCGTCTTCTTCGCGGTGATCTGACGAATCCGGTTGATCTTCTGCGTGGTTCCGCGAAGATGCGCGAGCTCCGGGCGAACACCGGCGGTGGCCGGGGCAGCGGGCTTGGATGCGGCGGCAGGCGCAGCAGCGGA